>JBFWNZ010000173.1:0-7872 GCA_050250795.1 Alphaproteobacteria bacterium
AGGGGTTCGGGGTGGCCTAGATGAACCTCGCCACCCTCTACCGGGACGGCCAGGGCGTCGGCAAGGATGCCGGCGAGGCCTATTTCTGGTTCAGCCTCGCGGCCAAGGAGAACCGGTCGGGCGCCGACAAGCAGCGCGACCAGATCGCAGCCCAGCTTCCCCCGGCGCAGCTGGCCGAGATGAACAAGCGGCTGTCCGAATGGAAGCCCTCCAGCGGCATCAGCGAGGGCAAGGACGGCTGACCGGCCGTTTCATCGCAGTGCACGAAGGCCCGCCGCTTCCGGCGGGCCTTTTGCTTATGCCGCCTGGCGTGCGCCCCTGACGATGATGCGCCACGCCTTCTCCGCCGTGACCGGCATCTCCAGCCCCTGCGTGTCGTAGTCGCGCAGCGCGTCGAGGACCGCGTTCATGACCGCCGGCATCGCCGCCGTCGGGCCGGACTCCCCACAGCCCTTCACGCCCAGCGGATTGGTCGCGCAGCGCGTCTCGGTCACGCCCCAGTCGAAATTGGGCAGATGCGTCGCGCGCGGCATGCAGTAATCCATGAAGGAACCCGTCAGCAGCTGCCCCGACTCCGCATAGCGGATGTCCTCCCACAGAATCTGGCCGATGCCCTGGGCGATGCCGCCATGCAACTGGCCCTCCAGCAGCATCGGGTTGACCACCGTGCCGAAATCGCTGACCAGCGCATAGCGTGTGACCTCGATCTCGCCCGTCTCCATGTCGATCTCGATCTCGCAGGCATGGCAGCCATTGGGATAGCTATAGGACTTGGCGCTGAAATGCGCCGCCGCCTCGAAGCCGAGATCCATCCCGGCGGGTACGATGGCGTCGTTGAACGACGCCTTCGCCACCTGGACGATGTCGACGGCGCGGTCGGTACCCGCCACGCGGAACCGGCCGTCGGCGAAATCGATGTCGGCGGCGCTCGCCTCCATCATGTTGGCGGCAATGTGGCGGCCCTTTTCGATCAGGATATGCGATGCCTGGTGGATCGCCGTGCCGGCGATGGTCGTCACGCGCGAGCCGCCCGCGCCGGTACCGTGACCGACCCGGTCGGTATCGCCCTGCACCACCCGGATGCCCTCCAGCGGCAGCCCCAGCAGATCGGCGGCGATCTGGCTGAAGACCGTGGCGTGGCCCTGTCCGTGCGTGCAGGCCGTGTTGGTCAGGGTCAGCGAGCCCGTCGGATCGAACTGCAAGCCGACCCGGCCGTCCTTGTAGCCATCCGGCTCGGTATAGGCGGAGAAGCCGAAGCCCAGCAGACGCCCGCGCTCGCGCGCCGCCGTCCGGCGCGCCGCCAGCCCCGCGCGATCCGCCAGCGCCAGCGCCGCGTCCATATTGGCCGCGAAGTCGCCGCTGTCGTAGACGAGACCCGTCGCGGCCTTGTAGGGCAGGTCTGCCGGCCGGACCATGTTGCGGCGGCGCAGCTCCGCCGGGTCCATGCCCATATCGCGGGCCGCCTGGTCCACCACCCGCTCCACGAGATAGCAGTATTCCGGCTTGCCCGCGCCGCGATAGGCCGCGATGGGCACCGTGTTGGTGAACACGCATTGCGCCTGCGCATGGATCGCCGGGATACGGTACACGTTGCTTAGCATGCGTGTGCCGCCCGAGGTCGGGATGATGGCGCCCGAGCCGCCGATATACGCCCCCATGTTCGACAGAATGCCGGTGCGCAGCGCCAGGAAGCGCCCCTCCGCGTCCATGGCGAGTTCCGCCGTCTGGATATGGTCGCGCGCGTGATAGTCCGAGAGGAAGGCATCGCTGCGGTCCCCGAACCACTTCACCGGCCGCCCGATCTTCCGGGCCGCCCAGGCGACCAGTATCTGCTCGGGATAGACGAAATTCTTCGCGCCGAAGCCGCCCCCCACATCGGTCGGCGTGACGAGACGGATGTCGCTCGCCGGCACCTTGAGGCCCTGGGCGGCAATGCCCGTATGCACCGGCGTGCCGCCATGGGTCGGCGTGTAGATCGTGTAGCGCCCTTCGCCCGCGTCGTATGCGGCGACCACGCCGCGCGGCTCCAGCGCCGCCGCCGACACGCGGTTGATGACCGTCTCGACCCGCGCCACGCGATATGCCTGCCGGAACGCGGCGTCCACCCCGGCCCGGTCGCCCCATTCCCAATCGAGGGCGAGGTTGCGCCCGATGCCGTCCCAGACCCGCGGCGCCTCGGGATCGAGCGCGGCATGCGCGTCCACGACGGCGGGATGGACGTCGTAGTCGACGGCGACCAGATCGGCCGCGTCGCGCGCAATGGCCGCGCTCTCCGCCATCACCATGGCCACGATCTCGCCGACATGACGGATCCGGTCGGCGGGCATCGCGATGCGCAGCGGGTTGTGGATCGCGGAGCCGTCGCGGTTCTTCAGCGGCATCGCATTGTGCATGGCGCCCAGATGGTCGGCCGCCAGGTCCGCGCCGGTGAGGACCGCAATCACGCCGGGCAGGGCCACGGCCTCGGCCGCGTCCACCCCGCGCACCGTCGCGTGGGCATGCGGCGAGCGCACGAACCACGCATGCGTTTCGCCGGGAAGGTCGATATCGTCGATGAAGCGGCCCCGACCGGTCAGCAGCGCCCAATCCTCGCGCCGCTTCACGCGTTTGCCGATACCCACCTCGCGCCCGCGCGCCTCGCCTGCCGGATCGTTCACCGCCGCATCTCCCCCGAACCGTCTTGATGTCTGTTCTTCGGCGGGAACGGTAGCCGATATGGCGGGGGTGCGAAACGTCCTACCGGGTGTAAACCGCATGCTGGGCGGGCAGGTCGTCCTCGACGAAAGCCTGGACGATCGCATCGAGGCCGGCATCGGCGACGAAGCCCATGGCCAGGGCACGCGGCGTCTCGAACCGCGACGGCCAGCCATCGACGATCCGCTGCACGAAGGCGTCCGGCTCGAACCGGACCCGCGCCGCCATCGCGTCGCCGCCGGCGCGCCGCAGGGCGGCGATGCTGTCCTCGACCGAGATGGTGACGCCCGGCAGGTTCAGCACCCGCCAGCTGCCCCAGGCGGCCGCGTCCAGTTCATGGGCATGCAGGAAGGCGGCGACCGTCCGGCGCGGCGACAGAACCCACATCCGGCTGTCCGGCCGCACCGGACAGACCGCCTCGCGGCCGGCCAACGGCTCGCGCAGGATGCTGCTGGCCCAGGTGGACGCGGCGCGGTTGGGACGGCCGGGACGGATCACCACGGTCGGCAGCCGGATCGACCGGCCATCGACATAGCCCTTGCGGCTGTAGTCGTTGACCAGATATTCGCCGATCACCTTGGTCGCGCCATAGGTGGTGGCCGGCATCGGCGTCGTCGCATCGGTGACGGTTGCGGGCAAGTCGCCGCCGAACGCCGCGACCGAACTGGCAAAGATCAGACGCGGCGCACCGCCCCCCGCCCGGCATGCTTCCAGCAGCGCCCGCGTGCCCGCGAGATTGGCGCGCATGCCGAGATCGAAATCCTCTTCCGCCGCAGCGCTGACCACGGCCGCCAGATGGAACACGCTGTCGGTCTCCGCGTCGACCAGCCGCGCCAGCAGCGCCCGGTCGTCAACAGGCCCCGTGACGACGCGTAGGCGCGGATCGTCCGGCAACGCCGGGTCGGGCGGCACGACGTCCAGCGCCACGATCCGGTCCACCGGCCCGCGACGGCCCTGCCGATCCGTCAATTCCGCGCCGCCCAGCAATGCTGCGACGATCCGGCGCCCGATCATGCCGGCGCCGCCCGTGACCACGACCTTCATCGGCCTTCCCTCCCTGTTTCGTGGAAGTGTCGTCGGCGCGGAGGGGCCGAGTCAAACGGGGCTCTCGCCGCGGCTTATGCCTGCTAGTCTTGAAGCCATGGCTGCTGCCCGCCTTCCCACCGCCCTCTGGGTCATGGCCCAGGTTCGCCGCTGCAACGACGCGGGCGTGCCGGCCATGGTGCTGCGCAAGGGCGACCCCGACGGCGGCATGGTAATCCTGCGGACCAGCCTGCTGGACGGGACCAGCAGGGTGCATTCCCTGACCCGCGATATGGAGGGGGAACTCGCCTGGATGGGCGCGCTCGGGGGCGAGGCGAAACCGGATGCGGAGGTCGACGCCTATATCGCGCGCCAGACCCAGCGCGACCCCGACCTCTGGGTGATCGAGGTCGAGGACCGCGCCGGATGCGTCCGGTTCGACGGAAAGCTGCTGTAGCGGCCTATTGCCGTTCCAGCACCACGTTGTTCCAGTCGTCGAGCCGCGCCGACCAGCCGGGACGGACGACGATGGTGGTGTCGTATTCCTCGACGATCAGCGGCCCCTGCTCGGTCTTGCCCGCCAGGCCCGACCGCGGCACGACCGGCGTGTCGAGCCAGCCATGCTCCGACCCGAAATAGGCCGTCCGGCGGCTGGCGGCCGGCACCTTCTCCATCGCCCGGCGGGCCCGTTCGGGCACGCGCGGCGTTTCGTCGATGCCGCGCCCGACCGCCTTGATCGAGACGATCTGAAGCGTCTCCTTGTCCGAGCGATAGCCGAAGGTGTGGTTGTGCAGCTGCGCGAACCGCTCGGCGAAGTCGGCAAGGCCGGCCGCGTCCAGCTTCGGCCCCTTGAAGGGCACGGTCAGCGACGAGTTCTGGCCCACATACTTCACCTCGGCCGACAGCGAGATGGTCTGCCGCCCCGCGCCCTTAAAGCCGTCCGCTTCCAGCAGCCGCGCCGCCTCGTCGACCAGCCCCTGAAGCGCCGCGTTCAGCTCCTCCAGCTTCAGGCTGTCGAGACGCCGGTAGAAGGCGCGGATCGGCTGGTGCTCCATGTCGGCGAACAGCAGGCCGAGCGCGCAGAACAGCCCGGCGACCGGCGGCACGACGATCTTGGAGATGCGCAGCGATTCCGCGAGACCGCAGACATGCACGCCGCCATTGCCGCCGAACCCGACCAGCGTGAAATCCGCCGGATCGAGACCGCGCTCCGACGACACGGCGGAAAGCGCGCGCATCATCGTGGCGTTGGCGATCAGATGGATGCCATAGGCAAGGTCCGTCTGCTTCTGCCCCACCCGCTCGGCCAGCGCGATCATCTGCGCCTCCGCCTTCGGCCGGTTCACCTTCAACTCGCCGCCGACCAGATATTCCTGGTTCAGATAGCCCAGCAGCAGGTTGGCGTCGGTCACGGTGGGGTCCATGCCGCCCCGGTCGTAGCAGACGGGCCCCGGTGCGGCGCCCGCGCTGCGCGGCCCTACCTGCACGGCACCGCCGGCATCCACCCAGGCGATGGAGCCGCCGCCGGCGCCCACCTCGGCGATGTCGATGGTCGGCACCTGCACGACATAGCCGCCGCCGCGGATCATGCGGTGGCCCAGCGCGGCGCCGCCGCCGACCTCGGTCTCCGGCGACAGGCCGAAGCGGCCGCCCTCGATGATCGCGGCCTTGGCGGTCGTCCCGCCCATGTCGAAGACCAGCATGCTGTCGGCGCCGATGCGCGATCCCATGCGCTGTGCGCCCACCACGCCGGCCGCCGGGCCGGATTCGATGATGTAGACCGGATTCCGGGCCGCGCCGAGGGCCGGCAGCACGCCGCCATTCGACTGCATGATGTTGAGCGAGACCTTGAGCCCCAGATCGCCCAGCCGGCGCAGCAGCGATTCCACATACCGCTCGATCACCGGCCGGATATAGGCGTTCACCACCACGGTGCTGGTGCGCTCGTATTCCTGCACCTGGGGCACCAGTTCCGTCGAGATCGTGACCGGCACGCCCGGCGCGTTGGCGCGCAGGATTTCCGCCGCCCGCTCCTCATGCGCCGGATTGGCATAGGCGTTGATGAAGCAGACCGCGATGGCATCGACGCCGAGCTCGGCGCAACGCTTGCCGACGGCGGCGCATTCCGCCTCGTCCAGCGGCAGGAACACCTCGCCCGAGGCCATGATGCGCTCGGGCACCTCCATGCGCAGGCGCCGCTCGACCAGCGGCTCCGGCTTGCGGAAATCGAGGTCGTAGAGGCGCGGCGCCCGGAAGCGGCCGATTTCCAGCACGTCGCGGAAGCCCTTGGTCGTAACCAGCGCCACCTTCACGCCCTTGCGCTCGATGATCGCGTTGGTGGCCACGGTCGTGCCGTGCCCCACCTCGCGGATCGCCGTGACCGGAATGCCGGTCTCGGCCAGCAGGGCGGCGGTGCCTTCCTGGATCGCGCGGCTGTAATCGTCGGGCGTGGACAGCACCTTCTTGCTGTACAGCGCCCCGTCATCCCCCAGCAGCACGATGTCGGTGAAGGTGCCGCCGATATCCACACCCAGGCGATAGGCCGTCATGCCGCTGCTCCCTGGCTGCGCAGGCGCCGCGTCGCGGCAAGGTCCACTTCGAAGGTCTCCGGATCGACGACGACGCCATACGCGTCGCGAGCATGCTGCACGGTCATCTTCTCCTGTCGAATATCTTCGGCAACCGCGGCCGGATCGCGCATCAGCGGATCGCCATAGCCGCCGGCCGCCCCCATCTCGGCGCGGAACACCTCGTCGCGCCCAAGCCGTCGCACGAATTTGGACGGCGCCTCATGCCGCGTCCCATCGGCATCGAACACATAGGAACGCGCCGGCCGCCCCTCCTTGCCGCCGAAAATGCCCCAGCAGCCATGCTTATGCCGGTCGGACCGGTGCTGAACCACGGCGTACTCGTTGAGGATGCGGTACTGGCGCACGAGGCCCAGGCCGCCGCGATACTGCCCCGGCCCGCCGCTGTCGGGCAAAAAGGCATATTCCTCGACCATCACCGGGTTTTCGGCCTCGATGGTCTCGATCGGGGTATTGGCAAGGTTGCCAAGGAAGTACGGCCCGCCGTCCTGTCCGTCGAGTTCGGGACCGCCGCCGCGGCCGGTGATGTTGTGGAACTCCACATGCACGAAGCGCTTGCCGCGCTCGTCGACCCCCGAGACGGCAAGACCGAACTCCGAGCCGCCGGGGCAGGCCGGGACGCGGCCCTTGAACAGCTTCGCCATCGCACCGATGACGCAGGTGCGCAGCCGGTAGCCGCCCTGGCTGCGCGCGCCAAGTGCCGCCGGATAGCGCGGGTTCACCCAGGATCCTTCCGGCGCGATCACCTTGATCGCGCGGTAGAAGCCGGCATTGTTCGGCGTGTCCAGCGGCAGGACGGCGCGCAGCGCCGCATAGCTGAGCGAGGCCGTGTACCAATAGTTGGTGTGCAACGCGCCGCCGCGCTGCGGATCGGTGCCGGTGAAGTCGATCACGAACTCGTCGCCGCGCACCGCCAGCTTGCAGTGGATTTTCACCGGGCCGCCGCCGACGCCGTCGTCGTCGTTCCACTCGGTGAACTCGGCCTCGCCGTCCGGCAGCGCCTTGATGGCGGCACGCACCAGGCGTTCGGTGTAGTCGACGAGTTCGCGCATATAGAGCTTCAGCTCGGCCGCCGAATAGCGCTCCAGCAGCTTCAGCACTTCGCGCTCGGCCGCTTCCAGCGCCGCGATCTGCGAGCGCACGTCGCCCATCACCTTCTCGGGGATCCGGGTGTTGAACTCGATCACCCGCAGCAGCGTGTCGCTCGGCTTGCCGCCCTCCACGATCTTGCAGGGCGGAATGCGCAGGCCTTCCTGGAAGATCTCGTCGCTGTCGGCCGCGCCGCCGCCGGGCACCCGGCCGCCCAGATCGGTGTGATGCAGGATCAGGCCCAGGATGCAGACCACCGCCCCGTCATGAAAGACGGGCTTGAACATGAAGATGTCGTTGAGGTGGCTGCCGCCGTGATAGGGGTCGTTGTTGGCCCACACGTCGCCGGGCTGCAGATCGTCCTTGAAGGCGTCGAGGCAGCAGCGCAAGGCAGGCATGGTGGCGCCGAGATGGGCCGGCAGGGCCAGCCCCTGGGCCACCATCACGCCGTCGGCGTCGCAGATCGAACCGGAAAAAT
>JBFWNZ010000174.1:0-7859 GCA_050250795.1 Alphaproteobacteria bacterium
TCGCAAAGCCCCTCGACACCGGCCTCGTCGAACGCCTCGCCCGCCACCACGAGGTCCTCATCACGGTCGAGGAAGGCTCCATGGGCGGCTTCGGCAGCTATGTGCTCGCCCATCTCGCCAACAACGACATCGGCATCGACGGCCTCAAGCTCCGTACCATGACGCTGCCCGACTGCTTCCAGGACCAGGACAAGCCCGACACCATGTACGATCAGGCCGGCCTCAGCGCCCAGGCAATCGTCCAAACCGCCCTCAAGGCTTTGGGCGTCGCCCTGCCGCATCCCGCCGCCCAGGTCGCGGAGTAAGCCCGCCGTTTTTCCGTCGCAGCGGGCCCGGTTCCGGCGTGCGGCGAAAGGCTTGCAACCCCGCTGACCGTCATGGCCGAAGCGTGTATAACCCGCGACCACCATGACACAAGCGGCCGCGATCCCCGCTGCGCCGGCTTCTGCCGCTCGCACGCTCTGGCTGCGCGAAGCCCGCGCCACGATTGCGCTCGCCATTCCCATTGCGCTCACCCTGCTGGCCGAAGCGGCACTGGTGACGACGGACGCGGCCTTCCTTGGCCGGCTCGGCGAGACGGCCCTTGCCGCCGCCGCGCTCGCCTTCATGCCCTATTACGCCGCCTACATCGCCGGGATGGGCGTCGTCACCGCCACGGCCGGACTGATTGCCCAGGCGCTGGGCGCGCGCAAGCCCCGAACGGCACGGCGGGTGGTCCGTCAGGGGCTGTGGATTTCCCTGCTGCTTGGCTTTCCCATGGCAGCGGCGATGCTGGCCGCAGAACCGCTCTTGCTCGCGCTCGAACAGCCGGCCATGGCTGCCGCGGGGGCGGCGCACTATCTCTGCGGCCTCGCCTGGGCTCTCCCGTTCTCCTTCGCCTTCGCCGTGTTGCGCAACTTCGCAGCGGCCCTGGACCGGCCTCGGCTGGCGCTATGGATCATTCTCGCGGCGCTGCCTGCCAACGCGCTGCTCGACTACGCCCTGATCTTCGGCCATTTCGGGTTGCCGCGCCTGGAGATGCTCGGCGCCGGCATCGCGACCGCCATCGTCGAAGCCGTCATGTGCATCGCCATGGCGATTGCGGCAATGCGGGTGCAGCCGTTATCGCGCTTCCGTGTCCTGGGCCGGTTCTGGCGCCCCGACTGGGCGATCTTCCGCCGCATCTTCGCCATCGGCCTGCCCATCGCCGGCATCCTGGTCATGGAGTTCGGCCTGTTTGCCGGTGCCGTCGTCATGCTGGGCTGGATGGGACCGACGGCCATCGCCGCACATCATATCGCGCTGCATTACGCCTCGATCACCTTCCGCCTTGCCTGGGGTCTGGCGCAGGCAGCGACCGTGCGGGTCGGACACGCTTTCGGCCGCGGCGACGCCGACGGGGTGCGCCGGGCGGGTTGGACGGCCCTCGCGCTCGGCGTGACGGTCATGTCGCTGCTGGGGCTCGGCATGTGGATATGGGCAGACACGCTGCCGGCCTTGTTCGCCGATGCCGAAGACGCCGCGAACGCGGAGTTGATGGCACTCGCCGCCACGCTGCTGACCATCGCCGCCGCCTTCCAGATGATGGATGGCGGCCAGGCCATCGGCGCCGGCGTGCTGCGCGGCCTGAACGACACGGCCTTGCCGATGGTCTATGGCTGCGCCGGCTACTGGCTTCTGGGCATTCCGGGCAGCTATCTCCTGGGCTTCCATACCGGCCTGGGTGCGGCCGGTGTATGGTGGGGGCTGGCGCTGGGGCTGGGGTTCGTCGCGACCGTCCATGCCATGCGCTTCCGATGGCTTACCCGGCGCGGGATTGCGGCATGACCCGGCAGCGCATCGACCACATTCTCGTTGCCCGCGGCCTCGCCGAAAGCCGCACCCGCGCGCAGGCCCTGATCATGGCAGGCGCGGTATGGCTCGGCGAACGACGGATCGACAAGCCGGGGGACATGCTGCCCGCGGACGCGCCGGTCGAGTTGCGCGGGCGCGATCATCCGTGGGTTTCGCGGGGCGGCGTCAAGCTGGCGCACGGGCTGGCCCATTTCGCCGTCGACCCTGCCAACAGCATTTGCCTGGATGTCGGCGCATCCACCGGGGGCTTTACCCATGTGCTGCTGGCGAACGGAGCGGCGCGAGTCTACGCCGTCGATGTCGGCCGCGGCCAGCTCGACTGGTCGTTGCGTAACGATCCGCGCGTCGTCGTCCTGGAGGGGGTGAACGCACGAACCCTCACCGCCGAGCAGATACCCGACCCCATCGACCTCGTCGTCACCGATGTCAGCTTCATCGGGCTGGAAAAGGCACTGCCGGCCGCTCTTGCCCTGGCGAAACCCGGCGCGGTCCTGATCGCATTGGTGAAGCCGCAGTTCCAGGCCGGCCGCGAGCATGTGGGCAAGGGCGGAATCGTGCGCGACCCGGCCGTCCACGACATGGTCTGCCGGCACGTCGCGGACTGGCTGGAAAGCACCGGCTGGCACGTCATCGGCCTGACCGGCAGTCCCATCGAAGGCGCGAAAGGAAACCGCGAATTTCTGATCGCGGCGCAGCGCGGCTAACCGGCGACGCGGAAACGCGGCAGTTCGAGCAGCCCCACCGGACGCCCCAGACGCATCAGGGTCCGGACCGTCTCCGGCAGTGCGGCCTGGCCGCCGAAGGTCGAGATCACATCCTGGATACGTCCTTCGCGCAGCGCCGCGAACAGCCGCTGCAGCGGCGATTCCGCGTCGGGCCATAAGCGCAAGTCCAATGGTGCGTCCGGCGCCAGACCCAGCGCGTCGCGCACCGCATCCTGGGCAGTTGCGAGCCCGCCCCATTCATCGACCAAGCCCTGCGCCCGCGCATCCGAGCCCAGCCAGACCCGGCCGCCTGCCGCCGCCTCGGTCGCCGCCGGGTCGAGCCCGCGCCCGGCGGCAACCTTGCCCGTGAAATCGGCGTAGATCGCATCGATCACCGCAGCGTAGCGGGCCCGCCCCTCTTCCGAGAAGCCCTGCACCATGCTGCCGAGCATCGCGTGCTTCCCCGCGCTGACCGAATCCCAATGCACGCCCAGCTTGGCCCACAGCTCGGCCGTGGCAGCGGTTCCGCCGACGACCCCGATAGAGCCCGTGACAGTCGCCGGCAGAGCCACGATCCGCCGCGCCGGTGCCGCCACGAAATACCCGCCGGACGCGGCATAGGCCCCCATGCTGACGATCACCGGCTTGCCGGCTTCCTCCGCCCGCTGCACCGAGCGCCAGACAAGGTCCGCAGCCGGATAATCGCCGCCGGGACTGTCGATGCGGAACAGGATCGCCGCGATGTCCTCGTCCGCCACCGCATCGTCGATGGCCCGTGCCACGCCGCGCGCGTCGAAGGTCTCGCCGTCCGCCAGCGGCTCGCCATCGCCCATCACAATGCCGCCCGTGCCATAGATCAATGCTACGGCCGGACCCTGGGCCGGCGCCTCGTCATGAATACCGGCGAGATAATCCGAAACGGTCAGCCTCTCGCCCGCGCCGACCGCGGCGTCGGCAGCCGTTTCGAAAGCATCCGGATATCCCAGCTCGTCGATCAGGCCGGCAGACCGTGCGGCCGCGCCCAGATAAGGCGCACCGTCGATCAAAGCCCGGACCTGCACCGGATCGAGATGACGGGATGCAGCAACCCCGTCTGCGACCTGATCGACCCATCCGTCGGCCAGCCGCTGGAGATTGTGCCGGACCGGATCGCTGTACCCGCTGCGCGTGACGGTTTCGGCAAGTCCCTTGTACTCGCGCCGCTGCTCGACCTGGGGATCGATCCCGATGCGCTCCAGCGCTTCACCGAAGAAGGGCGCCTCGATGGCGACCCCGCCGATTCCGACGAGGCCGGACGGCTGCATCCATACCCGGTTGAACGCGGAGGCAAGGTAATATTCGGCCGTGCCGTCGATCAGAGAACCGAAGCCGTCCGCGTAAATCCAGGCCGGCTTTCCTGCGGCACGGAATGCCGCCACGGCCTCGCGCAGTTCCTGGGCCGCAGCGATATCGACCGGTGTGCCGCCGAGATAGGCGACCGCCCCCGCGACCCGTGGGTCCTTGGCCCCGTGCTGCAACGCCAGGACAGCCTCTCGCAAGACGACCGGCTGCACGCCGCCCAGTGCCCGCCACGGCTCATCGCCGCGGCCGTCGTCCACCCCGCCGGCCAGATCGATCTCGAGAGCGATCCGTTCCGGCAGAGCCTCGCGATGCTGCGCCAGCCGATCGACGACAACCGCGCCGGCCCCGATCGCAAGGACGGCCAGAACGCCGATACCCGCAAATATCCAGAAGAGGATGCGGAACAGGCTGCGCAGCATCCGCGAGATTTCCTTCCGTCGCTCAGGCCGCCAGACGCACTTTCGCCTCGGCACGGGCGCGCGCCGCACCCGATGCGTCGCCCAGTTGCGTCAAGGCATCCGCGGTCCGCCGCCACCCCCAGACATTGTTGGGATTGAGAGCCGTCCGCTCGGCCAGCAAGGCGCGAGCGAGCCGCGGCTGTCCCGCCTTCAAGGCCGCGTCGATGAGCAGCCGGGCGAAGACGTCCCGCTGTGCATGACTGCCGCCGATCCGCACGATCTCGCGCCGGATCGGTTCCGCAAGCGCAACGGCTTTGGCATGGTCCCCCTTGCGGATGGCCACGATGGCTTCCGCCAGCGGCAGCCCCACCCGCGCGAAGATCGGCCCCTCGGTGGTGTCGGTCCGTGCCGCAGCGTCGCGCATGGTTGCCAGCATGCTCGCGGCCTTCGCATCACGGCCGCCGGCGACCAATGCCATCAGATAGTGCATGTCGTGGAACACGAAAATGTGGTCGTCCGCCTTGGGCTCGCATTTGTCCGCCAGTTCCGTCCATCGGTCGCCGACATCGATGCCGTGCTGCTCGAAGCGGGTGAGCATCGCAATCGCGTTCGACATGTCGAGATAGTCGTCGGTCTGATCGGCACGGATACGCGTGTCGTAAAGCTGGAGCGCCATGTCGTACTCGTCGCGCTCCAGATGGAACAAGGCTTTGTGCCACCAGGCATGAAAGGCGAAGTTGTTGCAGTCGCCCCAGTTGCCCGTGAACCCGTCGAGCCAGCGCACGCCTTCGGCATGCCGGCCCTGCATCTCCATCACATGCGCGACCGCATGCGTGGCCCAGATATCGTAGGGGTTGATCTCGACCGCCTCCCGGCCGGCCGCCTCGGCAGCCGCATAGTCGCCCGATTCCTCAAGCCCGAACGCCTTGTAGCCGACGACAAAGCCATAACCGGGCATTCCCCGGCTCCAATGCGGCAGGACGCGCAGGATCGAATCCCGCATGCCCTGGGAATCGCCCATGTAGAAATGCATGAAATGGGCGAGGCGCATGGCCAGCATATCGTGCGGCCAATCGAGCAAAACCGCCTCCCAGGCCCGGATGGCGCCGCGCATGTCGCCCTGGCACCATGAGGCCAGCGCATCTCGGTGCAATTTCTCGCGCGGGCTTGCACCATGCTTGGCAATCGCGGCATCGGCACCGTCCAGGGACTCCTTCGCCTTGCGGTCCAAGCCCGGTTTGCAGAACAGCTTCATGAAATTGCCGCGCATCAGAAACGCCATCGGCATCTCCGGATCGGCCGCGAACAGATCGCGCAACTGGTCCCCGGTCTCCTTGCGCAGCCCCAGATAGGACATGAGGGTCGTGTCGTACTGCTGTGCCGCCGCGTCGCTTGCCGCGGTCAGGTCCATGCCGAATTGGTCGGTCTTCATCGGCCTGTTTCCCCCTTGCATCATTATGTAGCGGGCAACGGTAGCCCCCGCCCCCCGACGCGGCAAGCCGAGCCGCCGCATGTCGGACCATCGGTCGCAGCAAGGAGCCGGGCTGGACCGCCGCGCCGCAAGCGGTCAATATGTCCGGACAGGAAACGCCAGAACGCAAGGCCAGCCAATGGCCGCCAAGATCGGATACCTGCTGCCGACCCGCGAACGGGTGATGGACGGTCAGTTCGAGGCCGGGCCGTTGCTTGCCCTCGCCGAAAAAGCCGAGGCGCTGGGCTATGCCTCGATCTGGGCCGGCGATTCGCTGTTCGCACGCGCCCGGCACGAGCCGCTTGCCCTGCTGACGGCGGTCGCGGCGCGGACGCGCCATGTGGAATTGGGTACTGCGGTGATGCTGCCGGCACTTCGCAACCCGGTCCTGCTGGCGCATCAGGCTGCAACCATCGACCGGATCGCCGAAGGACGCCTGATCCTGGGCGTCGGAATCGCATCGGACGTGCCGAACGTTCATGACGAGTTCGATGCGGCTGGCGTTCCGTTCGACAAACGGGTCGGCCGGCTGCTCGAAGGGCTGCGCCTCTGCCGCGCCCTATGGTCGGGCGAACGCGTCGACTGGAAAGGCCGGTGGGAGGTGCGCGGCGCCGTCATGGAACCGACCCCGCACCGGCCCGGCGGCCCGCCGATCTGGATCGGCGGGCGTGTCCGCGCGGCGCTGGAGCGCACGGCGCGCGAATTCGACGGATGGTTCCCAACAGGCCCGGATGCCGCGGGCTGGGGCGAGCAGTGGCGCATGCTTCAGGATATTGCCCGCGCGGTCGGGCGCGATCCGGCCGCGGTGACACCCGCGATCTACCTGACCCTCGCCCTCGATGACGACGCGGCACGCGCCGACGCAAAGGTCGACGCCTTCCTTGCCCGCTATTACGGCAACCGTCCCAATATCCGCCAGCATCAGACCTGCTATGCCGGCCCTGCCGCGGGCGCGCGGGAATGGATTGCCGGTTACGTTGCCGAAGGGGCCCAACATGTCGTGCTTCGCGTCATCGGCGACGCCGAAGAAGCATTGGAGGCAATGGCACCGCGATGACCCAGGCACAGACTCATGGCGAAACGGCATACGAGACGATCGAGGTGACGCCGATCACGGGCCTTCTGGGCGCCGAGATTGCCGGGGTCGACCTGGCACGGCCGCTCGACAATCACATCTTCGCCGAAATCCATCGTGCCTTTCTGGCGCATCACGTCCTGCTGTTCCGCGACCAGACGCTGACGACCGAGCAGCAGGCCGCCTTCGGCCGCCGTTTCGGCACGCTGAACGTCCACCCCTATATCGACGGGTTGAACGGCCATCCCGAGGTGTTCACCCTGGTCAAGGAGAAGGATGCCACGCGCCATCTCGGCAATTGCTGGCACTCGGATGTCAGCTATGCCGAACGTCCGACCATGGCGACGATGCTCTACGCCATCGAAGTGCCGCAGGCCGGCGGCGACACCATGTTCACCAACATGCATGCCGCCTACGACGCTCTCTCACCCGGCATGAAGCGCCTGCTGGACGGGTTGCAGGCCGAGTTCTCGGCCGCCAACTCGCCGGCCGCGATTATCGCCCGCAACAACGCCACCCCGGCCGGCAGCGCGGCGCGCCCCGAGATCAAGGTCGTCCACCATCCGGTCGTGCGCACCCATCCCGAAACGGGGCGCAAGGCGCTGTACGTCAACCCGGTGCACACGGTCGGCCTCAAGGATATGACGGCCGCGGAGAGCCGCGGCATCCTGGAATTCCTCTACGCCCACTCGATCCTGCCGGAATTCACCTGCCGCCTGCACTGGACGCCCGGCGCGCTGGCGCTGTGGGACAATCGCAGCACCATGCATTACGCGGTCAACGACTTCAGCGGCCACCGTCGCGAGATGCGCCGGGTGACGGTGGACGGCGACCGGCCGTTTTAGCGCCGCTTTCTCGGTTGGCGGTCGACAACATTCCCGGACTCGGGCGATAAAGCAGCGATCCGCCGGTTCTGCGGATGTTCAGTTTTGCCCCGTGCCAGAGGAACCTTCATGACCGCTGCCAACCTCAAACTCGGCGAGTACACCGGTCTCGGCGAGAGCTATTCGCGCTTCCGCCCCGGCTATTCCGAAAGC
>JBFWNZ010000175.1:0-7838 GCA_050250795.1 Alphaproteobacteria bacterium
GTGGACGCTCGCCATGCCGGCCTCGCCGGTCTGGCGGTTCTTGTTGCGGACATAGACCTCGCTGGCCGGGTCGGTGCCGACCAGCACGGTCGCAAGGCCCGGCGTGACGCCGTGCCGGGCCTTGATGTCCGCGACCGCGGCTGTCACCCGCGCCCGCAGCCCGTCCGCGAACGCCTTGCCGTCGATCCGCGCCGCCTCAGCCATTCCGATTCCTCTCCAGCCAGTCCTCGATCTGCGCCGCCAGCAGCGCCGCATCGCCGTCCACATGCACGAGCTTGCGCCGGTCGGCCGCGCCCATCGCGATCCGCAGCGTCGATTTCGGCAGCCGCCACGCCTTGGCCAGCATCCGCAGCAGGGCTGCATTGGCGCGGCCATCCTCGGGCGCGGCCGTGACCGCCGCCTTCAACGCCAAGCTGCCATCCGGCATCGCGATCAACCCGCCGAGCCGCTCCGCCGCCGCCTTGGGCGTCAGGCGGACCGCCACCGTCACCCCGTCAGCCGCCGGACGCAGCGGTCCGTCAGCCATACATCGAGACGCGCACCGCGATCTGCACCAGCATGGCGTCGATGAACCACAGGATCAGGATCAACACCACCGGCGAGATGTCGATGCCACCCAGATTGGGCAGGACGCGGCGGATCGGCCGCAGCGCCGGCTCGGTGATGCGGTACAGGAAATCGCCGACCATGTAGACGAAACGGTTGGAAGTGTTGAGCACATTGAAGGCGACCAGCCAGCTCAGCACCGCCGAGATGATGATGCACCACATGTAGATGCTGAGCACGATCCGCAGCACCTGGATCAGCGGAATGAGAACGACGTCCATGACCTCTCCGACTCGCGGCGAATGCTGGTTGGCCGCCGAGACTAGAGCATTTCGAGGCACGGTGGAATTGTGCGCTGCAGCCACCGCCCGCACAGCTTGACAGGCCGGGACGGCTCGCACATAGTCCGCCTCCGTCGCGCCGGGAGCCCCCGGCCCGATGTCGCGTGGGGCCGTAGCTCAGCTGGGAGAGCGTCGCGTTCGCAATGCGAAGGTCAGGGGTTCGATCCCCCTCGGCTCCACCAAATTTTCATCCCGCCAAACATCTGATTCTTGCTGCCGCTCGACGGCAGCGGCGTCGGTCCGGTTCTTGACCCGCCAGCGACGGGCCGCTGCCCTCTCCTCCGCGATTTTACTGCAAAGCCTTCGAGGTCTCTCACAGGACGGGCCGCAGTTCATCCGTCTCGCTTCCTTTTTTGCGTAGTTCCGGCCATCGTTTCAGGCAACGCGGGCGTCTCCCGGCCCCACGGCACTCCAGGGGTACGGGCGATCGGCGCGCGACGCAAAAGGGCCCCCGCCCGACTCCGATGGCAGGCCGGGGCAACGGGAGGAGACGCCGGTCATGACGAAGCTTGCCTACACCGTCCCCACCGACCGGGAGGGGCTTCAACTCCGGCTGGGTATCGCCAAGGGGTTCTTCCGAAGCGAGGGGATCGATCTCGACATCAAGGTGGTCTACGGCGGCCCGGAGATCGCCGCGGGCTACGACACCGGCGAGGTCAAGATGGGCGAGATGGGCAGCCCGCCCGCGATCACGGCAATCGGCAAGGGCGCCCGCTTCAAGATCGTCGGCAGCAACGTGCGTCGCAGCGTCCTCATGTATCTGGCGGCCGCGCCGGAGATCGGGGACTGGGACGACCTGCGCGGCCGGACGGCGGCGGCCTTGACCATCGGCAGTTGCAGCTACTGGTATCTGCGGCTTCTGCTGCAAAGCCAGGGGCTCGATCCGGACCGGGACCTGAACGTGATCGGCCTGGGGCCGCGATACGCGAACGTCCTCGACCTGTTCCGGAGCGGCGAACTTCAGGCTGCGATCCTCACCGAGCCGAATGTCTCCATCGGCGAGGAGAGCGGCGTCTTCCGCATCATGCAGGTCCTTCGCGACGAACAATACTGCCCGAACATGCAATGGGGGCTGATGATCGCAAACCAGGGCGTCATCGACCGGGAGCCGGAATTGGTGCGGGCCGTCCTGCGGGCCGCGCGACGCAGCAACCGTTACTGCGCGGACCATCCCGACGAGTGGGTCGCGTTCGGTGCGAAGCATTTCGGGATCGGGCGGAACACGATGCGGCGGTCCATCGAGCGGGAATTGTCCGGGCTCCACTACGACTGCCAGGTGGATATGCCCGGCCTTGAGCAGGCGGTCGATCTGCAGCGGCGCCTGGGCGCGATCAAGGGGCCCATGACGGCGAGCGACATCGCGGACCTGCGGTTCCTGCCCAACCTGGAGAGCGCTGACGCCCTCGCGTAACGCGGCCGGCGGTCGCTGTTCGGCACGACCGCTGCGCGTTTGTACCGTTCGGCCTTACAGCCACTTCATCCAGCGCAGCGCGAGCAGTTCGAGCGCGACGATCGCGAGCGTGCCGATACAGACCGCGGCGAAGGACCAGGGCTCGTCCGACCAGGGAATGCCGCTGACATTCATGCCCAGTAGACCCGCGAGCAGCGTCGGCGGCAGGACCACCGCGCCGACGACCGAGAGCAGATAGAGGTTGCGGTTCAACTGCACCGCCGACGCGTTCTGAACCGCAACCTGGATCGCCGCCGCCCGGTCGCGCACGGCATCGAGTTGCTCGACGACACGCACCGTCTGGTTGGAGGCCTCGCGCAGCGCCTCGCGATGGCGCTTGAGCAGCCAGGGCGCCTCCGCCGCAGCAATGCCCGACAGCGCCTCGCGCTGCGGGGCCAGGAAGCGGCGCATGCGGATCGCCTGGCTCTGCTGTTCCAGGGTGCGGGCCTGAAGTTCCAGCGACGGCTCGGCCAGCGCGTCGTCCTGGGCCGCGTCGATCTGATCCTCTATCTCCTCCATCACCGGCACCATGCGCTCCGCCAGCGCACAGGCGATCCGGACCGCCACGCCCGGCGCCGTGGTGGGCCCGCGCCCGGCCTGCAGCAGGCCGCGCGTATCCTCCACGGCCAACAGGCGGCGCAGCTGCACCGTCACGATGCGCTGCGCTTCCACCCAGATGCGGATAGAGACCATGTCGTCGGGCTCGGCCCCGGGGTTCAGGTTGACCCCGCGCAGATGGACGATCATGCCGGCATCGACGGCGGTGGCCCGCGGCCGGGTCTCGGGCTCCACCAGCGATCCGGACACCAGCGGGGTCAGCCCCGAATGCCGTTCAAGCCACTCGCGCGCACGGGGATGGTCGCGATCCAGCTCGATCCAGATCGGCCCGTCTTCGGGCCGCCAGGCCGTCACCCCATCCCAATCGAGCGCGACCGCGCCGCCCTTGCCGTCCAGGCGCCAGGCGCCGTTAAGGCCGTCCGTCCCGTCCGCTGCCATGTTCCGCTCCGGCTATTGCCCGTCCAGCCTAGCCCGTTCGTCCTGCAATTGCTGCCGTTCGGGCGACCCCTCGGGAAGCTGGACCAAGGCCCGGTCGAACAGGCGGCGCGCCGCATCCCTGTCGCCGGCCGCGGCCGCCCCGCGCCCGGCCAGCCAGAGCGCCTCCAGATTGTCGGGGTCGATCTCCAGCACGCGCTGCATCAGCGCCAGGGATTCCGGCGTCTCGGCGTTGCCGGCGGCGGCGCGGATCGCCCGCGCATAACCCAGCAGCACCGGCACTTGCCGCGGCGCCAGCGCCGCCGCCTGGGCCATCGCGTCCCGCATATCGGCATGCCGGCCCAGCACCTCATAGGCGCGGGCCAGCCGCAGCCAGCCTTCGATGTCGCCGGGCTGCTCCTTCAGGCGCGCCGCCAGCCGCGCCACCATGCCCTCGACCATCGCGGTGCGCTCCTCCGGCGTCATTGCGGCCGCGGCGGCCACCGCCGCGTCGTCGGGCCCGCCGAGGGCAGGCTTCGGCTCGGGCAGGGCCGCCGGATCGAGCCCCAATTGCTGTGCCGCCTCGGATGCGCGCTCGCGCACCAGCGACAGCCAGGGCGCGTCCGCCGGCGAATCCGCGATCAGGGCCGTCCAGGCATCGTATGCGGCACGAATGTCGCCGTTCTGGAACCGGCCGAGTCCCAGATAGAAGCGCGCGCGCGGATCGTCCGGGCGCTGTGCCAGGGCCCGCTCGAAAGCGGCCTGGCTTTCCGGCGTCACCTGGCCGCCGGCCGCCAGCATCCGCGCCTCGCCCTCGCCGGCGGCAAGTTCCGCATCCTGCGGCGCCAGCGCGGCGGCACGGGCAAAGGCCGCCGCCGCATCGGCCGGACGTTGCAGCTGCATATAGGTGCGGCCCAGCAGGCTCCAGCCCTCGACATTGTCGGGCGCGGCGGCCATGCGCGCGGCCAGCTGGTCGGCGAGTCCGGCAAGATCGGCCGCCGCCCGGTTCGAGGCCGCCCGTGCCGCCTGTTGCGCGGCATGGGGATAGCCATGCAGACCGGGCGTTCCCAGCCACAGATACAGGCCCAGCGCCGATGCCGGCACCAGAAGCCCGACCGCGACCGCGGTCAGGCGCAAGGGCGCGGCGCTGGCCGGCCCCTCGCCGCGCCGCGCGTCGGCCGCCAGCAGCCGCCGCGCCACCTCGGTCCGCGCGGCGTCGGCAGCGGCAGGGTCGATCGCGCCGCGCGCCCGCTCGCGCTCGATCTCCGCCAGCTGGTCCCGATAGACGGCGATGTCGTACTCCGCCGCCTCCGGCAATGGCGGCGCCCGATGCAGCAGCGGCCGCAGCAGCACCGCCGCGACCGCCAGCGCCAGGGTACCGACCGCCAGCCAGAGGATCACGGCCGGTCCTCCCCGGCCAGCCGGGCGAGGCGGTCGCGTTCGCCCGCGTCGAGCGTCGGCTCCGTCGCCGGGGCCGCCGGACGGCGCCGGAAATAGACGGCCAGGCCCGCCGCGCCGGCGGCCAGCAGCAGCAGCGGCCCGAACCACAACAGCCAGGTCCGGGACGACATCCGCGGCTTCAGCAAAACGAACTCGCCATAGCGCGCGACCAGGAAGTCGCGGATCGCCGTGTCGCTGTCCCCGGCACGGATGCGCTCGCGGACCAGCAGCCGCAGGTCGCGCGCCAGCTCGGCATCCGAATCGTCGATGGACTGGTTCTGGCAGACCAGACAGCGGATGTCGCGCGAGACGGCACGCGCCCTTGCCTCGGCCGCGGGGTCGGCCAGCATCTCGTCGGGCTGGACCGCGCCGGCCGCCGATACCCACAGCAGCAGCGCGAGGACGGACAGGATGCGCGTCATCCGCCCAGCTCCTTCAGCAGCGGGCGGATGCGCTCCTCGACATGCTGCGGCAGCAGCGGTCCGACATGGCGGTAGCGGATGCGTCCCTCGCGGTCGATGACATAGGTCTCGGGCACGCCGTAGACGCCCCAGTCGATGCCGACCCGGCCGCTGCCGTCGCTTCCGACCGCCCGGAACGGGTTGCCCAGCTCGGCCAGGAAGGCGCGGGTATCCTCCGCCTTGTCCTTCCAGGCGATGCCGTAGACCGGCACACCCTCGCGCGCCAGCGCCATCAACTGCGGATGCTCCACCCGGCAGGGGACGCACCAGGAGGCGAAGATGTTGACCAGCGTCACCCCGCCATGCAGCGCGGCATCGTCCAGCCCCGGCGCGTCCGGTGCCAAGCCCGGCAGGGAAAAGGCCGGAACCGGCTTGTCGATCAGGGCCGACGGCAGGACCGAGGCGTCGCGGGTCAGGCCGAAGCCGAGATAGAGCGCGATGGCGGCGAACAGTGCCAGCGGCAGCAGAAAGAACAGGCGTCGGCGCATCGTATCGTCCCGTCAGTCGCCGGCATCGGCCGGAAGTGCCGCCGCGCCCCGCGCACGCGTCGGCGCGCCCACGCGCAGCCGACGGTCGGTCAGCGAGACCGCGCCGCCCAGCACCATGACGAAGGCGCCCATCCAAATCCAGGGCACCAGCGGCTTGTGGTAAATGCGAACCGTGTAGGCGCCGTTCGCATCGGCCGCCCCGATCACCGCATAGATGTCGCCCAGTCCCGTCGACCGGATCGCGGCCTCGGTCGTTTCCATCCCGCTCACGACATAGCGCCGCCGCTCCGGCACCAGCGTCGCCAGGGCCCGGCCGGCGTCGTCCTCCAGCCGGAAGCGGCCCTGGGTGGCGCGATAGTTCGGACCGTCATGCGCACCGACCCCCTCGAACACGAGGCGGTAGCCGTCGATCTCGGCCTTGTCGCCCGGCCGCATGGCGAGCACGCGCTCGCTTTGCCACAGGGCCGCGCCGGTGATGCCGACCACCGCCACGGCAAGGCCCAGATGCGCCAGCGTCATGCCCCAGAAGGCGCGCGGCAGGCCGAGGAGCCGGCGCGTCGCACCCGGCCGGCCGAAGCCCGCGCGTTCCTGGACCGAGACGGCAATGGCCCCCGCCAGCCACGCGGCGAGACCGAGGCCGAGCGCCGCCAGCGCAGCGGTGTAACCGTCCTGTCCATAGGTCAGCAGCAAGGTCGCAAACGCCACCGCACCCGCCAGCACGAGCGCCATCCGCAGGCGGCCGAGCACGCCCGCCAGATCGCCGCGCTTCCAGGCCAGCAGCGGTCCCGCGCCGAGCGCCGCCAGCATCGGCAGCATCAGCGGCACGAAGGTCGCGTTGAAGAAGGGCGGGCCGACCGACACCTTGGAGCCGTCGACGGCCTCCAGGAACAGCGGATACAGCGTGCCGAGGAACACGGTCCCCGCCGCCGTCACCATGATCAGATTGTTCAGCATCAGCGCGCCTTCGCGGCTGACCGGGGCGAACAGGCCGCCGCCCTGCAAGGTCGGCGCCCGCCAGGCATACAGCAGCAGGCTGCCGCCCACGGCCAGCACCAGCAGCCCGAGGATGAACACGCCGCGGTCGGGGTCGGTCGCGAAGGCATGCACGGAGGTCAGCACGCCCGAACGCACCAGGAAGGTGCCGATCAGGCTGAGCGAGAAGGCGAGGATGGCCAGCAGGATGGTCCAGCTTTTCAGCGCGTCGCGCTTTTCCACCACGATGGCCGAATGCAGCAGGGCGGTGCCGACCAGCCAGGGCATGAAGGACGCGTTCTCGACCGGGTCCCAGTACCACCAGCCGCCCCAGCCCAGCTCGTAATAGGCCCACCAGCTCCCCAGCGCGATCCCGGCCGTCATGAAGGACCAGGCGAGCAGCGTCCAGGGGCGGACCCAGCGCGCCCAGGCCGCATCCACCTTGCCCTCGATCAGCGCCGCGGCGGCGAAGGAGAAGACAATGGAGAAGCCGACATAGCCGACATAGAGCATCGGCGGATGGAAGGCGAGGCCGGGGTCCTGAAGCAGCGGATTGAGGTCGTTGCCGTCGGGCGGCGGCGGAAAGATGCGGTCGAAGGGGTTGGAGGTGAACAGCATGAACAGCAGGAAGCCCACCGCGATCATCGCCTGCACCGCCAGAACCCGTGCCCTCAGCGTGGGCGGCAGGTTGCCGCCGAACAGGGCCACCAAGGCGCCGAACAGGGCCAGGATGAGAACCCAGAGCAGCATCGAGCCCTCATGGTTTCCCCAGACGCCGCTGACCTTGTAGAGCAGCGGCTTGAGCGAATGCGAGTTGGCGACCACGGCGGCGACCGAGAAATCGCTGACGACGAAGGCCTGGGTCAGCGCCAGGAAGGACAGCGCGAGCAGCGCGAACTGGGCCAGCGCCGCCGGTGCGGCCAGCGCCATCAGCGGCCCTTGCCGCCGGGCCGCGCCGATGAGCGGCAGGGTCGCCTGCACCAGGGCCACGACCAGGGCCAGCGCGAGTGCGAAATGCCCGAACTCGACGATCACCGGCCGTTTCCTCCCGGCGGTTCCTCGGCATGCTTCCAGCGCCCGGCCCGCTTCAACGCGTCCGCCACCTCGGGCGGCATATAGGTCTCATCATGCTTGGCGAGCACTTCCGCCGCCCGAAAACCGCCCTCGG
>JBFWNZ010000176.1:0-7836 GCA_050250795.1 Alphaproteobacteria bacterium
CCCGGCGCGGCGGCGCCAACGGCGCGCGCATCCGTCTCGCCCCGCAAAGGGACTGGGCGGTCAACGAGCCGGCCCGGCTGGCCCGGGTGCTGGCGGCGCTGGAGGACCTCCGGAGCGCGTACCACGCCGCGTCGGGCGGGCGCAAGGTCTCGCTGGCCGACCTGATCGTGCTGGGCGGCGGCGCGGCCATCGAGGCGGCGGCGGCCAAGGCCGGGCACAGCATCGAGGTGCCCTTCGCGCCGGGGCGCACGGACGCGTCGCAGGAGCAGACGGATGTCGACTCCTTTGCCGTGCTGGAGCCGCTGGCCGACGGCTTCCGCAATTACCGGCGGGCGGGCCTGGGCGTGCGGCCGGAGGAGATGCTGGTCGACAAGGCGCAGCTGCTGGGGCTGACCGCGCCGGAGATGACGGTCCTGGTCGGCGGCCTGCGCGTGCTGGGCGCCAATTGCGGCCAGTCGCCGCATGGCGTCCTCACCGACCGGCCGGGAACGCTCGCCAGCGATTTCTTCGTCAACCTGCTGGATATGCGGACGGCGTGGCAGCCGGCCGCGGAATCCGGCGTGTTCGAGGGGCGCGACCGGGCCAGCGGCGCGGCGAAGTGGACGGCGACGGGCGTCGACCTTGTCTTCGGCTCCAACGCGCGGCTGCGGGCCTTGGCCGAAATCTACGCCCAGGACGATTCGGACACGAAATTCGTCCGGGATTTCGTGGCCGCCTGGACCAAGGTGATGAACGCCGACCGCGTCGATCTCGCCTGACCGGGATATGGGGCCTGGGCGCCGCCGGAGACGGCGGCGTCCGGGTGCCGTCCCGTCGCTAAGGAAGCTCGTCGTCCTCGCCGGTCAGGCGCTTCATATAGGCGACCATGTTGCCGTAGCAGCCCCGATAATCCCACAGCAGGTCTTCGAGCGCCTGTGCCGCCCGCGCGTCGAGCGTCGAACCGGTGGCCCGCAAATCCACGCATAGCGCGCAGATCGCGGCCGGGTCGGATTTCGCGCGCATACCGGCCATCACGGCCCTCCCTGCATCTCCGCGGACGAAGCGGGCCGCCGCGCGATCCTGATCGCGGCTGCCTGCTGGCGACGAGGAGTAACAGGGCAAGGTGACCGCGATGCGACCGCGGGATGACGTTCCCTAAAACGTCAGCACCACCCGCCCCCGCATGCCGCCCGCGCCGACGAGGCGGTGGGCCTCGGCGGCCTGGGTCATGTCCAGTTTCCGGGTCACGCGCAGGGTCAGGGCCCCGGTCTCGGCGGCCTTGCTCAAGGCGGTCAGGGCCTCGGTGTTGGTCGCCTGGTTGAACACCGCGATCACATGGCTCTGGATGCGCGGGTCGGAGATCACATCCGTCCGGCGCAGGGTCGCGGCCCGCCCGCCGTCGCGCACCGCGGGCGCGACCCGGTCGGTCAGGATCGCGGCGTCGACCAGGCCGTCCACCCCCTGCGGATACAGCGCGCGCACGGCCGCGACCAGGCCCTCGCCGCGCGGCACCGCATGGTCCACGCCGAGTTCGCGCAGGATCGGCACGTCGGATTCCTTGGCGTCGGCCACGACGGTCAGCCCCGCCTTCTTCGCCAGCTGGATGACATAGCCGCCCACCGCCCCGGCGCCGCCGGTGACCAGCAGCGTGCCGCCGGGCGCGAGGGCGAGCGCCTCAAGGCACATCTTCGCCGTCAGCCCGTTCATGGGGATGGTCGCCGCCGCCTCCAGATCGACTCCGGCCGGCGCCGGGGCGAGCGATGCCGCCGGCACGCAGACATATTCGGCATGCGCGCCACCGCCCTGGCGGCGGGCGTTCACGATGCCGATCACCGGCTGGCCGACCGTCAGGCCCGATACGCCCGCGCCCAGCGCATGCACATGGCCCGAGAATTCGACGCCGCAGACATAGGGCGGCTCGATGTCGGCCATCACGGCCGCGAACCCGCCGGAGCGGTTCAGCAGGTCGACCGGGTTCACGGTGGATGCGCGGACGCGCACGACGGCCTCTCCGGCCCCCGGCTTGGGCTCCGGCAGGTCCATGACCTGAAGAACCTCGGGTGCGCCGAACTGGTTATAGGCAACGGCTCGCATCTTCTGTCTCCCCTTCACGACTTCTGGTCGGTCTGCTGCGTCAGCGCCTTGTAGGCGGCGATCCGCTCGGGGTCGATCCGCAGCGGCCGGTGATAGGAGGCGTCGGTCCTGTCGCGCTTGGCGACCGGGCCGGCATTCATCAGGGCGCGCAGCGCCTCGGGCGGATGGGTGCCCGAGAACTGGCTGATATCGGTGATGTCGATGGGCTTGTCGGTCAGCGTCCAGTCGCGGATGCAGTGCCGCGCCGCGATCCGCCACTCCCCGTCGCGCTTCTCCAGTCGATCCACATACCGGCCGCCGTTCAGGCCGCAGGGCTTGCCGGCCTTGTTCATGCCGACGAACATGTAATAGGTCTCGGTATGCGCGACGTTCCCGTCGATCTCGCATCGATGGTTGAACAGGCAGTGCTGCGTCGCGTATTGCGCCTTGATGTGCTGGGGAAAGGCCCAGTCCAGGAATTCCTCGCGGTTGCCGACGAACTTGCCGTGGTCGTCCACCGCGTCGGGATGATAGGCCGACAGCACCATCTCGCGGTCCAGCCGGTCCACGCCGCGCGCATAGCGCGTCAGGCAGTCGTAGATCTCCTGCCGGTCCTTGAGGTCCTGCACGATCTTCCCGAGCTCTTCGAGCGTCTGGGCCATTGTATCCTCCCGCTGATCCGACCGCTGGGGCGCCGGACGGAACGCGGCCGGCGCAGGGTTCGGAGAATTCGATGGGCGCGCCGGGGCCGGCGCGTGTGTGGATGGCGATCTTCCCCGGATAATGGACCGGAACGCCGGCCGGTGACGAGAAAAAGCCGCCGCCTGGCTGCGGGCGTTTACCGGGGCGGCGCCGTATGCTGTCATCGCGGCCCCCGCATCCTTCCCGGACAAGGCCCATGACCGACCAGCCGGATGCCGCCGCCGAAGCGCCGATCGCGGCCTGGATCGCCCGGTTCGAGGCGGCGCTCGCGACCGGACAGGCGGCCGCGCTGCGCCCCCTGTTCCGGGCGGACAGCCATTGGCGCGACCTTGTCGGGTTGAGCTGGACGATCATGACCGTCAGCGGCCGCGACCGGCTTGCCGGCGCGCTCGCGCGGTACGGCGCGGCCGCGGGCGCGCGTGCATTCGCCATCGACCGCGACCGCTGCCCGCCCCGCGTGGTCGAGCGGGCGGGCGTTCCCGTGGCGGAGGCGATCCTGCGCTTCGAGACGGCGACCGGCATCGGCGCGGGGCTGGTGCGCCTGCGCCTCGACGAGGCGGAAAGCCCGGACGCCGCGCCCGCATGGACCCTGCTCACCACCTTGGAGGAGATCAAGGGCCATGAGGAGGCGACCCTGCGCGCGCAGGCCGATGACGGCGCGCTGGAGCGCCAGCTGCACGGGCCGAACTGGCTCGACCGGCGCCGGGCGGCCGCCGCCTATGACGGCCGCGACCCGGCGGTGCTGGTCGTCGGGGCGGGGCATGCCGGCCTCACCATCGCCGCGCGCCTGGGCCAGCTCGGCGTCGATACGCTGGTCGTCGATCGGCAAGAGCGGCTCGGCGACAACTGGCGCCGCCGCTATCGCGGGCTGAAGCTGCACAACCAGGTGCACAGCAACCATCTGCCCTACATGCCGTTTCCGCCCACCTGGCCGCTCTATCTGCCGAAGGACAAGATCGCGAACTGGCTCGAAATCTATGCCGAGTGCATGGAGATCGATGCCTGGATGCAGACGGCCTTCGAGGGCGCCGAATACGATGGCGGCCGCTGGACCGCGCGGCTGCGGCGCGCCGACGGCACGCTGCGCATTCTGCACCCGCGCCATATCGTGATGGCGACCAGCGTCAGCGGCGCGCCCAATCTGCCGGACATTCCCACCCTCGACCGCTTCGCCGGGCCGGTCGTGCATTCCAGCGGCTTCGGCGACGGCGCCCGCTGGCGCGACCGCGACGTGCTGGTCTTCGGCACCGGCACCAGCGCCCACGACATCGCCCAGGATTTGCACGGCCATGGCGCGCGCGTGACCATGGTCCAGCGCAGCCCGACCCTGGTCGTGAATATCGAGCCCAGCGCCCAGATCTATGACGGCGTCTATCTCGGCGAGGGGCCGTCGTTGGACGACCGTGACCTCATCAACGCGTCATTTCCGCTGCCGCTGACCAAGGCGTCGCACCGGCGCATCACCGAACAGGCGATCGCGCATGACCGGCCGCTGCTCGACGGGCTGGAACGCGCCGGCTTCGAGCTGGATTTCGGCGAGGACCGCACCGGCTGGCCGCTGAAATACCGCCAGCGCGGCGGCGGCTATTATTTCAATGTCGGCTGCTCCGACCTGATCGCGGACGGCCGGATCGGCCTTGTCCAGTACCGGGACGTGGCGGCCTTCGAGTCCGGCGGCCTGCGCATGGCCGGCGGGCGGTTCCTGCCGGCGGACCTCGTCGTGCTCGCCACCGGCTACAAGGGGCCGGGCTATCTGGTCGAAAGCCTGTTCGGCGCCGAGATCGCGGCCCGGATCGGCCCCGTCTGGGGCTTCGACGACGCGGCCCAGGAACTGCGCAACATGTGGGTCCGCACCCGCCAGCCCGGCCTGTGGTTCACCGCCGGCGCCTTCTCGCAATGCCGCATCTACTCGAAATACCTGGCCCGGCAGATCAAGGCGGTGGAACTGGGGCTGATCGCGGGGGAGGTGATGTGACGCGCCGCTGGAGCGGCAGTCGGTGTTGAGCCCGCAGGGCTGTTCATACCGACGAACATGTATTAGGTGTCGGCATGCGCGACGGCGCTCGCCGATTTCTGGACGACCGTCAATGCGGTCTTGCGCGAGAGAGGAGTGATCCCATGACCACATTCACTATGCCGCTTGGTGGGAATGGGGTGATCCGCGGCGATATCGCGCTATAGAGGGCAAACAGCGGCAAATGGCGGGTCATGCCTGATGATGATGGGCAATACGTCTACGCTGTAGCACTATGATAGAAGTCGAACGACTCATTCCCCAAACAGGACACTGAAAAAGGCTTGGTTGCGCTTTTTTGCATGAGCGATCAGCGTGTCATAACCCATCGCTTGAATGAAAATATGCTCGTTGTCGCGGTAGCGTACGTAGATGTGCGGGTTCCAGTCGTTCTTGAAGTCGTGCAGCGTCAGGACTTTGGCAAGCGTCGGTTTAATGTCGGCTATGATGTAGCCGAACCGGCGGACGATGCCGGGAAAAGCGAAATGTGTGCCATCGGTTCGCGTAACGCCGCCTGCGGCCGTCGCGTCTTCCAGGGTCTTTAGAACCTGCATAACCGGATCGTGCTTTATATCGCCAAACTTGTAATCGTCGCGGCTTGGGCGCTTGAACTCGACGATCGTGATCGTCGTGCCGTCATTGTCGCCGAGAACAAGGCTATCGTCGAAAAACGCTAAATCAGCGATTTTATCTCCCTTCTTGCGACTCTTGCCGTGCATCGCGCGATCGCTGGAGATGTAAGGCAAAAAAGCGAGAGCATCATCAATCAGCCACAGGTTATGCTCAAAATAGTCAGTGTTCACGCTGTCCGAGAAGCGGTGGAAGACCAAATCGTGGATCGTGTCCTCGGGCGCGTGTGTGCCCGTCGAACCATATTTACGCGCGGCCTCGATCAGCTCGATCACCTTCCTGCGGTGAACGACGTATTCGGCTAGCGCCTCCTTGTTCGAGGCATCGATTTTATCGACGATATCCTTGATGTTGGCCATGTAATCATCGGGATTGTTGGCCGCGTTGGTGATCGCCTTGGTGAGATCGCGTGAGACGCGATAGCGCTCGATCGCGAGGTTCGAGACAAAGTCCTGGGCTTTCCAGTTATTGGGCTTGCTTGCGACATAGGTAGAGATTGATTGGCCTTTCAGGCCGATGCGGAGGATCGGATTCTCCTGAAGCGCGCCTTCGAGATCGAGCGACTGCGCAGCTTTAATCTTGGCGATCTGACTGTTCTCAGTCGTCTGGATGATGTCGCCGATTGCACCAACGATTTCCTCGGTGGTGGTTGGGGAAATGTTGATCCCGGTACGCGCATCGTTCAGCCGGCTCTCGAACGCGCCAGATCGCACGACGGCGATCACAATGTAAGGCTGGTCCTTGTCGTCGAAGAAGGCAGGTTGGCCAAGCAGGTTGGTCAGGTCGCGCGGATTGCCAACGATACGGTCGCCCGCGGCGAACAGCAGGCTATGGTTCTTGAACGATCGCGTGCGCGGAACCTTGGTCAGCGAATAATCGATGGTCTCCTTCTTGCCGTCGATCTCGCATTCGAATGACCCAGCTTCAGACTGGACGAAGACATCCTTGAAATGCGCCGTGATGCTGCTCGGCGCGGCATCGTCGAACCGGACGGTGATCTCTGGTAGCCAGCGATAGAGAAAATATGGCAGGAAATGGCTGCCGATGTGGTCGGCGATGTCGCTTTGGCGGAGCGCTGTGATCAACTCGTGCCATTCGGCGCGCGGCTCGTCATAATCGACGCGCAACCCGAGGTGTATGAAATCGGGCTCGCCATCGTGGAAGATCAGCTCGTTCTTCTGGTTGATGTCGAAGCGAAAGGTGCGTTTTCCGGAATTCGGCAGCGCCTCGAACCGGCTCGAATATAGAATACGGTCGAACACCTTGAAGGCGATAAAACGCCCAAAGCCACGGCCGTTCTGGTGAAGCTTGTGACCGGAGAACGGCGTCTTGAACGAGGTGTAGTTGCTGTCGTCGAGCCCGATGCCGTTGTCGGTTATCGAGATCATTAGGTGCTGCGGGTCGTTGATGTTGGAAATGGCGATGTCGATCACGCCGCTCTTACGCGCGTCGTCACCAAAGCGGGCTTCAATGCCGTGCATGGCGTTCGACACCGCTTCCAACGTTGGCAGCAGGAAACCGTGGAGATCCTTGCTGAGGTGGGTCCGCTGCAGAACGGCGACCATGTCCGGTTTAACCAGAGTATCGGTTGCAGCGGCCATGATCGATGCGTCCTCCCCATCTGACCTTAGGCGAAAGACGCGTGTCGGCACAATCGATCACGGTCGCGGTCGTTAAAGCTCGGAGATACAATCTGTCAGGTCTGACTTCCCCGCGAATCTAAGCTTCGGTACTAGCGTAGACGCGGCGGCGTTTCGGTACGAAACGGAGTCCAAATGGCGGAGGGAGCGGGATTCGAACCCGCGACACCTTTCGGTGAACACGATTTCCAATCGTGCGCCTTAAGCCGCTCGGCCATCCCTCCGCAGGTCCCGCGGCGCGCCGGCCGCAGGGCGCCAGAACCTAGCGATGTCCGTCGCGCCGATCAAGCCGCGATGAGGGGCGGGCGGCTGGCCGCGCCCAAAGGGCCGTGATAGCGTGCGCCCGGTTTCCGCATCCGGACGGCTTTCGGGGACGGCGCATGGGCGCGTTGCGGTTCGTGGGGCATGTGCTGATCCTGCTCGGCCTCGTCGCGCTGGCGGCGGGGGCGTGGCTGTGGCTCGCCGGCTATGACGTGACCCGGCCGCTGCAGGCGCTGTGGGCGGATGTCCATCCCGGCTCGCATGGCGCGGTGTTGCACCATCTGCCCGGATGGCTGACGCATCCGGCCGCCAGCCTGCTCGACCGGCCGGGCTGGGAGGCGCTCAGCATCCTGGGTCTCGTCCTGCTGGTGCCCGGCGGCGCGCTGGTCTGGGCCGGGTATGACGGCGAACCGCGCGGCGGCTTTCGCTAGGCCGTCTCCTTCAATCGGGAAACCCTGCCATCGCCCGCACTGCCGCAGGCCTGTGCCCGGCCGTACGCAGGGCCGCCAGGGTCAGCGACCGGTCGCGCTTGGCATA
>JBFWNZ010000177.1:0-7637 GCA_050250795.1 Alphaproteobacteria bacterium
GACCGTCGAGACGGACCAGATGACGGCCATGCGCGAGGCAAGCTGGATCGGCTGGGGCGCGATCCTGTACATGGTGTTCGGCGTGCAGGTTCTCAGCTATTCGCTCTGGTACGCGATGGTACGGCGCTACGACGTGAACCAGACCATGCCCTGGACCCTGCTGGCCCCGGTCGTCGGCGTGGTCGCCGGGGTGACGTATCTGCACGAACCGATGCCGGCCAAGGTTGCGCTCGGCGCCGCGATCACGCTGGCGGGTGTCGCCGTCATCGTCATCCGCCGTCCCAAGCTGGCCGACCCGGCCGTGGCCGAGACCCTGCGAGACCCGACATGATCGAGCGTCCCTCGCCCAATCACGGTCCCAGGCCGGCAGACACGCCGGTCGACATGCTGGTTCTTCACTACACCGGCATGCCGGACGCGGCTTCGGCGCTCGACCGCCTGACCGATCCTGCGGCCCAGGTCAGCGCGCATTACCTGATCGACGAGGATGGAGAAATCGTTCGGCTGGTGCCGGAGAACCGGCGAGCCTGGCATGCCGGTGTCGCATCCTGGCGCAGGGCAACGAACGTCAACGGGCGCTCGGTCGGGATCGAACTGGTCAACCCGGGTCACGAGCACGGATACCGCCCCTTCCCCCCCGCGCAGATGGATGCTTTGGTACATCTGGCAGCCGGCATCCTGGCCCGTCACCCCATCCCGCCGCGCAATGTCGTCGGCCATTCCGACGTCGCCCCCGACCGAAAGCAGGATCCGGGCGAACTCTTCGACTGGGGCGCGCTGGCCGCGTCGGGCATCGGGCTATGGCCGAAACGATTGCCGAAGACGGCCGATCCCGCATCGGTCCCGGCAATGCTGCGCGAGTATGGCTACGACCCGGAGCAGCCGGGCGTCATGATCGCCTTCCAGCGACATTTCCGTCCGGCCAGGATCGACGGCGTTGCCGACCGGGAATGCGCACGAATACTTGCGGCATTACTACAGAGTATTGAACGCCGCGGCTGACCGGCCTACATTCCGGGCGCCAGACGGCCGGATGGCCGCCTTTCGCCTTCGGGCGGGGGGAGGAAAGTCCGGGCTCCACGGAAATACGGTGCCGGGTAACGCCCGGCGGGGGCGACCCCAGGGACAGTGCCACAGAAAGCAAACCGCCCGTCCCGCTTCGGCGCGGCGGGCAAGGGTGAAAGGGTGCGGTAAGAGCGCACCGCGGGCCCGGCAACGGGACCGGCATGGTAAACCCCACCGGGAGCAAGACCGAATAGGGGCGGCACGCCGCGTTCGCGCGGCAGGCATGTTTCCGCGCCGCCGCCCGGGTGGGTTGCGCGAGGCGTCCGGCAACGGACGTCCCAGATGAATGGCCATCCCCCGGAAACGGGGACAGAACCCGGCTTACAGGCCGTCTGGCACCTTGCCGCATCGCAGCGCGGCCACTCATGGAACATAAAAAGAACATTATTTGCCGGAACCATGATTCCTGCGGATATTGTGTATTGCGCACTCTGAATCGATTGCGCGGAGACTTCGAGCGCGCCCGTAAAGGACATCGAACGACTGGCCGATTACGCACTCCATTACTTGCACGCCGTTGACTTCTCATGAAATCCCATGATATCCCATTCTATCCCATATGGGTGGCATGAGAATACAAGGGCGTACCATGCCAGCGGCCTCCTGTCCCGGGGGCCAGGTCAGGGCGGAGAAGCGTGGATGGCTCTGTTCTTTTCGGAACAGATCAACCGGGTCGACCGGAAGGGTCGCGTATCGGTGCCGGCACAGTTCCGCGCGGCGCTGGGCGAGGCCCTTGCCGAAGGCGTGGTCGCCTTTCCCGCCTTTGCGCTGGACCGCCAGGCCGTAGAAGTCTGGCCGCTGGCGCGGATGTCCGAACTGCAGGACAGCCTCGACCGCCTGCACGACCGTTTCAGCGACGAGCAGAAGAACCTCGCAAGCCTGATGTTCGCGGAAGCCCGCCTGCTCACCTTCGACGAGACCGGGCGCGTCCTGCTGCCCCGCCCGCTGCTGGACACCGCCGCCGTCTCGGAGGAAGCGCTGTTCGTGGGCCAGGGCCGCACCTTCCAGATCTGGAGCCCGGAGCGTTACAAGCCGTTCAAGGAACGCCTCCAGGCCAGTGCCGCCCGCGGCGGCAGCCTCGCGACATTCCCGACAGCCGGACGGGGAGGCGGCGAATGAACGCGCTGCATGTTCCCGTGATGCTGAATGAGGTCCTGGAGGCGCTGTCGCCGCAGAATGGCGGCCGGTACGTCGACGGCACATTCGGCGCCGGCGGCTACACACGCGCAATCCTGGACGCCGCCGATTGCAGCGTTGCCGCCATCGACCGCGACCCGGAAGCCGTGGCGCGCGGCACCGCGCTGGCCGGCCAATACGGTCAGCGGCTGACGGTTCTGCACGGCCGCTTCGGCGACATGCAGGATTTGCTGCGCGATGCCGGGGTCGCGGCCGCCGGCACCGTCGATGGGGTCGTCTTCGACCTGGGCGTATCCTCGCCGCAGATCGACGATGCGTCGCGCGGGTTCTCGTTCCGGTTCGACGGTCCGCTCGACATGCGGATGGGCCGGTCCGGCCCCAGTGCTGCCGACATCGTCAACACGCTCGACGAGCGGGCGCTCGCCGATCTGATCTTTCAGCTTGGCGAGGAGCGCCGGTCCCGCCAGGTCGCGCGCGCCATCGTCACGGCCCGGCGCAAGGCGCCGCTGGCGCGGACGGCCGAACTCGCGGCCATCGTTCGCACCGCCGTTCCGGCGGCCAAGGACGGGCTGGATCCGGCGACGCGGACCTTCATGGCGCTGCGGCTTTATGTGAATGACGAACTGGGCGAGCTCGACCGCGGACTCGCCGCCGCCGAAGCGATGCTGAAACCGGGCGGCCGCCTTGCCGTGGTCTCGTTCCACTCGCTGGAGGACCGTCGGGTCAAAGCGTTTCTCGCCGACCGCACGGGCAGCGGCGACCGCGGCTCGCGGCACCGGCCGGCCGCCGCGGCGCCCGCCGCCAGCTTCCGGCTGGTCCATCGCCGCGCGCTGCGCCCGACGGACGCCGAGACCAGGGGCAACCCGCGCGCCCGTTCCGCCCGTCTTCGGGTCGCCGAACGCATCGCCGCGCCGGATCGGGAGGCACGGGCATGAGGCTGTTCCTGATCGGGCTTTGGATGCTGATGGCCATCGCAACCGGCTACGCGATGTTCCACGTCAACTATCAGGTCGAGGCGCTGAAGGCCGAGGTCGAGACGCTGCGCGACACCGAGCTGCACGAACGGGAATCGATCCACATCCTCGAAGCCGAGTGGGCCTATCTTTCCCGTCCGGACCGCATTGCCGCGCTGGCGAAGCAGTTCCTGCCCGATTTCGCGCCGGCGTCCGCCACACAGATCACCACGGTCGCCGCCCTGCCCTATCCGCCGGACCCTGCACAGCCGCCTGCCGTGTCGGGAAAGCCGCCCGCGACGCCCGCGCCGCGGCAGAACGGCCCGCTGGCGGCGGCATCGCGGAACGGAGCCGTCCTGCTGCCTGCGAAGACAACTGCGCCGGGGAGAGCGCAATGACCGATCAGCAACACCGCGCACGCCCGCCACGCCGCCGCCCGGATATCGCGCCGCCCACGCGCCGGCCCGCCCCGGTCAGCGGTCCCCTGGGCCAAGCCATCGAAATCGGCCGGACGCGCCTGCTCATCACGGGCGCCGTCCTGTCGCTGGCATTTGCGACGGTGGCCGCCCGAATGGTCGACGTGGCCGTCGTCCATTCGGATGCCGTCCTCGCAAGCGGCTACAGCGGCCATGCCGAGCAGGCAACGAGCGCGCGCGCCGATATCCTGGACCGTAACGGCGTCATCGTGGCCACAAGCCTGAAGACCGCCTCGCTGTATGCCGATCCCGCCATGGTGCTGGACCCGCAGGACGCCGCCTACAAGCTGGCCACGGTCCTGCCGTCGCTCGATCCCGTCCAGACCGCAGAGCGCCTGTCGGGCAAGAACCGCTTCGTGTGGCTGAAGCGGAATTTGACCCCGCGCCAGCAGCTGGCGGTCAATCGCCTGGGCATCCCCGGCATCGACTTCCGCGAGGAGGAGACGCGCGTCTATCCGCATGGGCCGCTGCTGTCCCATATCCTCGGCTTCGTCGACATCGACAATCGCGGCATCGCCGGCATCGAAAAGACCTTCGAGGAACGCCTGCATCTCGAAGACACGCCGATCACGCTGAGCGTGGATGTGCGGGTCCAGCACATCCTGCGCGACGAACTGGCGAAGGCGATGGAGCGCTTCCGCGCGGCAGGCGCGGCCGGCATCGTGCTCGACGTCCATACCGGCGAGATCGCGGCGATGGTCTCGCTGCCGGACTTCGACCCCAACCATCCGGGCTCCGCGTCGGACGACGAGCGGTTCAACCGCAACAGCCTGGGCCAGTACGAGATGGGCTCGGTCTTCAAGGTCTTCACCACGGCGATGGCGCTCGATTCCGGCGTGGTCCGCGTGGATGGCGGCTACGACGCCTCGCAGCCGATCCATGTGTCCCGCTTCACGATCCGCGACTATCACGCCAAGAACCGCTGGCTCTCGGTGCCCGAAATTTTCATGTATTCCTCCAACATCGGGTCGGCGAAAATGGCGCTCGACGTGGGAGGGACCGCACAGCGCGCCTTCCTGCAGCGGCTGGGCATGCTGGACCCCGTGGCCGTCGAACTGCCCGAGGTCGGCGCCCCGATGGTGCCGTCGCAGTGGCGGCCGATCAATACGATGACCATCGCCTTCGGCCATGGCATCGCGGTCAGCCCCCTGCATACGGTCAGCGGCGTTGCGGCCATGGTCGGCGACGGCATCGTCCGCCGGCCCACCCTGCTGAAGCAGGGACCGTCGGACGAGATCGCCGGGCGGCGCGTCATTTCCGATGCCACCGTCCGGCTGATGCGCAAGCTGATGCGGCTGGTGGTCGAACAGGGTACGGCCAAGGCAGCGGCAGCGCCGGGATATGTCGTCGGCGGCAAGACCGGGACCGCCGAGAAGCAATCCTCGGGCGGGTACGACCGCGACGCCCTGATTTCGTCCTTCGTCGGGGCCTTCCCGATGCAGGATCCCCGCTATGTGGTGCTGGCGCTGCTGGACGAGCCGAAGGGCGACAAGGGCACGCATGGATATGCCACCGGCGGCTGGGTGGCCGCGCCGCTGGTGAAGGATGTCGTGGAGCGGGCCGGCCCGCTGCTGGGCGTGCAGCCGACGGACGAGGCCGCACCCGACCTGCGCAAGTATCTCGCAATCGACCTCGGGGCGGAGGAAAAGCGCCTTGCGGCTTATTGACCTGACGGAGGACGCGACGATTTCGACAGCCGGGCATGACAGGATCGAGGTTGCGGGGCTGACCGCAGACAGCCGGGCCGTGCGGCCCGGCTTCGTGTTCGCCGCCCTGCCCGGATCGCGCCATGACGGCCGTGCCTTCGTCCCCGATGCCGTCGGTGCCGGCGCAGTCGCCGTGCTCGGGCTTCCCGATACGCCGGTTCCCGCCGGCATTCCATTGATTGCCGACCCCAATCCGCGACGCCGTCTGGCGCTGATGGCCGCCCGCTTCCATGTTCGCCAGCCGGAAACCGTCGCGGCCGTCACGGGTACGAACGGCAAGACATCCGTCGCCAATTTCACCCGCCAGATATGGGCCGCGCTCGGCCATCCGGCGGCCGCGCTGGGCACGCTCGGCCTCATTGCGCCGGGCCATGCGCCGGGCGCGAGCCTGACCACCCCCGATCCGGTCGCATTGCACGCCACGCTGGCCGATCTCGCCCATGACGGCATCGAGCACGCCGCGCTGGAAGCCTCCAGCCACGGGCTCGACCAGTCGCGCCTCGACGGCGTGAGGCTGCGCGCCGGCGCGTTCACGAACCTGACGCGCGACCATCTCGACTATCACGGCTCGATGGACTCCTATCGCGCGGCCAAGCTGCGGCTGTTCGATACGCTGCTGGCGCCGGGCGCGGCCGCCGTCTTCAACGCCGAAACCCCCGAGGCGGAGACCATCGCCCGGATTGCGGCGCGGCGCGGCCTGCGCCCGATCTCCTACGGGCTGGACAAGGGCGATATCCGGTGCATCGCCCGCGCGGCGACGGATACCGGCTGGCGCCTGCATCTCTCGGTCCTGGGCGAGGCGTTCCGGCTCACCCTCCCCTTGCCGGGCGAATTCCAGATCGCGAACGCGCTGGCCGCGCTGGGCCTTGCGATCGGTTGCGGCGAGACACCCGGGCGGGTCGCACCGCTGCTGGCCGGGCTGACCGGGGTTCCGGGACGCCTGGAACATGCGGGCAGGACGGCCGCGGGTGCGCCCATCTATATCGACTACGCCCATACCCCCGACGCGCTGGCGACCGTTCTCAAGGCGCTGCGGCCGCATGCCGCCGCGCGGCTGACGGTCGTATTCGGCTGCGGCGGCGACCGCGACCGGGGCAAGCGACCCGAGATGGGTGCCATTGCGTCGGCCATGGCCGACAGGGTCATCGTGACCGACGACAATCCGCGCAGCGAGGATCCGGCTGCGATCCGCCGCGAGATCATGGCCGCCGCACCGGCCGCCACCGAAATCGGCGACCGCCGTCAGGCCATCCATGCCGCCGTCGCGACGCTGGCGGACGGCGACCTGCTGGTGATCGCCGGCAAGGGTCATGAGACCGGTCAGATCGTCGGTGAGACCGTGCTGCCCTTCTCCGACCTGGCGGTGGCGCGCGACGCGATCGCCGCGACCGGGGGGCGCGCATGACCCCCCTGTGGACACACGGACAGGCAGCGGCGGCAACCGGCGGAACCAATCGGGTGCCATGGTCGGCGACCGGCGTGTCCATCGACAGCCGCACGGTCGGCACGGGCGACCTGTTCGTGGCCATCGTCGGTCCGAATGCCGATGGCCATCGCTACGTCGCCGACGCCCTGGCACGCGGCGCCGCCGCGGCCGTCGTCGCGCAGGAGGCCCTGCCCTCTCTCGGTCTTCCGGAAACGGCACCGCTGCTGGCCGTCGCCGACACGCTGGTCGCCCTGGAAGATCTGGCCCGCGCGGCGCGCGCCCGCAGCCGCGCCAGGATCGTCGGCATCACGGGAAGCGTCGGCAAGACCAGCACCAAGGAAGCGTTGGGCCGTGCCCTGGCCCGGCTCGGGCCGACGACGGTTGCGGCGGGCAACCTCAACAATCACTGGGGCATGCCCCTCACGCTTACGCGATTGCCCGCCGATGCGGCCTATGGCGTCTTCGAACTGGGCATGAACCATGCGGGCGAGATCGCAGCGCTGACCGACATCCTGCAACCGCATGTTGCGGTCGTGACCACGGTGGCCGCAGCCCATGCCGCGCATTTCGCGTCGGAAGAGGCCATCGCGGACGCAAAGGCCGAAATATTTCTGGGAGTCGTCGAGGGCGGCGCTGCCGTCATCAATCGCGACAACCGCCATTTCACGCGTCTCTCCGCCCGTGCGGCCGGTGCCGGGGTGCGCCGCATCCTCGGCTTCGGCGAACATGAAGCCGCCGACATCCGGCTGCTCGACTGCACCCTGCATGCCGCTTGCAGCGCGGTCCGCGCCAGGATCGGCAAGACCGTGCTGGACTACTCCTTCGGCGCCCCTGGACGGCAGATCGTGCTGAACAGCCTGGCCGTCCTCGGCGC
>JBFWNZ010000178.1:0-7578 GCA_050250795.1 Alphaproteobacteria bacterium
TGCCGTTCGGCAGCAGTTGCGTCACCACCGCAGCAACCTTGACCTCGATCTTCTCCTCGCGGTCGATGACGCCCGCGCCGGCCGTGCCCAGCGACGAGTTCAGGTCCATCAGGTTCGCCGGGTTGACCTCGTTCGGCAGGATGCGGTTCAGCGACTGCTCGTAGCCCAGGAAGGCGCCCATCGAGGCGTCTTCGCTGTTGGTGCGGGTCCGGGTGGTGGCGTTGTTCACCTCCGCACTGTCGTCGATCTCGATCACAACGGTGACGATGTCGCCGACCTCGTTCGCGCGCAAATCCTTGAAGAAGGCACGCGAGCCGGTCCGCCACAGCGAGTTGGGGGTCCGTTCGGCGACCATCGGCGTCGGCATCGGCATGCTGACGGGGCGGTAGCCCGCTTGGTGCGTGGGATTCTGGACCGCCGACATGGACGGGGCCTCGCCGACGCTGGACAGCCGGTCGAGGGCGTTGCATCCGGCCAACAGCACGGCAGCGGCCGTCAGCACGCCGTGCCGTCGCAGCCTGCTGCAGACGGATCGCGAAACGGAAAGGCGCATCGATGGCTCTCCTATTGCATCGCCAAGCGGCTGTCGGGCGAGACGGAAATCTCGCCGCTGGCCGTCACGATGCCTTCGATCGTTTGTTTGCTCTGGGTGTTGGTTACGCGGACGGACTCGCCCTGTGCACCGTCCTGCATCGCCCGGCCCCGGGCCGACAGCATCATGTAGGGCGTCCGATAGAGGATCGTCACCAGCGCGCCTTTCTGGACGATCAGCGGCTTGCGGACATCCGCCGAACGGACCGGCCGGCCTTCGTCCAGGACGCGGCGCGGGCTCATGCCCACGACCCGCTCGGGATCGAGGAAGGCGGTGCGGTCGATCGAATCCTCGCGGACCATCTGCATGTCCAGGTCCCGGTCGCGGATGACCTCGCCTTCGCGGATACGCCGCGTCGGAACGGGAACCTGCACCAGCCGGTAAGCCTTGCCGGTCACGGCGATGCGGATGGCGTCCGGATGGTCCCGCGGCGCCGTCAGCACGGCGGAGAAGCGGTTGCTCCGGCGGTCGAAATCGAGCGTGCCGATGCCGATGGTGGCGGGCATCGAGGTGGGCAGGTTGATCTGTACCAGCCGGTTGTCGAACTCGATCTCCAGCGGGTCCAGGCTGGCCATCTGGTCCTGCAGTGCCGGGATCAGGGCGTCGGCCAGGCGCTCGGGACCGAGCACCTGGCTGGCGCGTTCGACCGTGGCCTGATCCAGGTTGCTCGCCGGGCGCCAGTCGACCTTGTAGGCATGCGCGACGCGGTACAGCCAGTTGGCATCCAGGACGATGCGGCGTCCCGGCGGCGGCGACTGCGCGATGGCCGTCTCCGCATGCTTGCCGGCGCCCTGGAACAGGTCGCCGAGCCGGATCTGGCTGTCCTCGACGACGACGCTCGTCTTCAGCGTCGCTGCGGCGGCGGGCCAGGCCGCGACGCACAGCAACGCGGCGAGAACGGCAAGGCGATGTACGGTCATGGCGATCCCCCTCCTTAACGAAGCTGCGTCAGCGTGCCCATCATCTGATCGGAGGTCTCGATGACCTTCGAATTCATTTCATATGCGCGCTGGGCAGTGATCAGGTTCGTGATCTCTTCGACCACGTTCACATTCGAGGTTTCCAGGAAGCCCTGCTGCAGGCGCCCGAAGCCGTCCGAGCTTGGCGTGCCGGCGGTCGGCGCGCCGGAAGCCGGCGTCTCAAGGAACAGGTTGTCGCCGACGGCCAGCAACCCGGCCTCATTGGCGAAGGTCGCCAGTTCGATCTGGCCGACCGTCTGCGGCGCCACCTGGCCATCGATCTTCACCTGGACTTCGCCCGAGGGGTTGATGGTGATGTCCACGGCGTTCGACGGGATCGTGATGCCGGGCTGCACCGTAAAGCCGTCGACGGTGACGATCTCGCCTTGCGGGCTCAACTGAAAGGCCCCGGACCGGGTATAGGCCGTCTCGCCGCTCGGCAGTTCGATCTGGAAATAGCCGTCGCCGTTGATTGCGGTATCCAGCGTGTTCTCGGTCAGGACCAGGTTGCCCTGCTCGGTGATGCGATAGACGGCGGCGGTCTTCACGCCGAGGCCCACCTGGACGCCGGCCGGTACCACGGCGCCGTTGTCGGCCGAGTTGGAGCCGGTGCGGCGCAAATTCTGATACAGCAGGTCCTGGAATTCGACGCGCCGGCGCGTATAGGCGGTCGTGTTCATGTTGGCGATGTTGTGCGAAATGACCTCAACATTCAGCTGCTGAGCGAGCATTCCGGTGGCGCCGATGCTAAGCGATCGCATGGCGGTCAGGCTCCCTTATCCTTGTTGGTCGCGGCCCATCGCCCGAATGGCGCGGAGCTGTCGTTCGTGTTCCGAGGTCAGGAAGCGCGACGCCGATTCATAGGACCGGCTGACATCGATCATCCGGGTCATCTCGACGATGGCTTCCACGTTGGACTGCTCCAGCATTCCCTGAAGCAGTGTCGCCTTCTCGGCGGGTTGCGTGGGCTGTCCCTCGGCGCTGTAGAGGCCGTTCGCCTCGCGAGCCATCTTCTGCTGGTCGGCGAAGGTGACGACGCCGATGCGGCCGATGGCGCCGGCGGGGGTCGAAACCGTGCCGTCGGCGGCGATGGTCACCCTCTCGCCCGCCGGAACCGCAATCGGGGAACCGCCTGCGTTCAGTATGGGCAGGCCCTGTCCGTTGACGATCTGGTTTTCGGTGTTGAGCATGAACCGGCCGTGCCGCGTGTAGCGCACGCCCTGGGGCGTCTGGACCGAGAAGTAGCCTTCGCCGCTGATCGCGACATCCAGGGGATTGCCGGTCGGGGACATCGGTCCTTCCGACACGTCGCGATAGGTGCCGTAGTCCTGGACGAAGTTCATCGGCTCCTTGCGCTGCGGCTGCATCAGGTAGTCGACGAACACCATCTTCTCGCTGTTGTAGGCAGGCGTGTTGGCATTCGCGATGTTGTGGGCGATCACATCCATCTGACGCGCTAGGACCATCTGCCGGGACAGGCCGATATAGGTGGGTGATTCCATGATGCCTTTCCGATTGCGGCACGGGTAACGCTCTGCCGGGGTATGGTTGCACGCCCTGTGCCAGCCAAAAAACAAAGTATATTCAATGGTCTGCTGGCGCCTTTCCGATGGCGTTCCGGAAAACATCCGCTTGGCTGATGCAGGGATTGCCGGGCAGTTCTTGCCGCGGCGGCGTCTGCGCCGGATCAGTGCAGGGTCCGCGCATTCCTTTGTATTTTTTGCATTGCTCAAGTATTATTAGTCATTGATTGGAATTCGCGATTTTGATGTTTGCAAACACTTCTCTTGCATATCTTTTGCAAGGTTGGCGCGGCCGGCGGATGCTGGGCGTAAAGGGGCAGTGGCCGGTGCATGCAGCGCCGCCCGCTCCGCGGAACGAACGGGCAGGACATGGCTGAAGACTTCGAGGATGCCGACGACGGTGGCGGCGGCGGTGCGGCGCCGCGCAAGAAGATGGCCGGCAAGACGCTGGTCTTCATTCTGCTCGGCGTGATCGTGCTGCTGGGCGGCGGTGCTGCCGGCGCCTATTTTGCCGGGTTGCTCGACCCTCTGTTGGGCAAGCATGCGGCGGAGGGCGAGGCGGCGGCGCCTGAGGCGCCGCCGAAGCCGGAAGCGACCGCGCCCGGCTATTTCATCGATCTCGACGAGATGCTGGTCAGCCTCAGCGGCGGATCGGGCCGCAGCAAGGCGAACTTCCTGAAGCTGCGCGTCAGCCTCGAGGTTGAGGACAAGTCCTATGAAGTGCGCATCAAGGACGTGATGCCGCGGATCAAGGACAATTTCCAGGTATTCCTGCGCGAGGTGCGCCTGGAGGAGCTGGAGGGGTCGAACGGCCTGTTCCGGGTGAAGGAAGAGCTGCTGTCGCGCGTCAACACCGCAGTATACCCGGCAAAGGTCAAGGCGGTGCTCATCCGCGAGATGCTGGTGCAATAGGTGCGTAGGGACCCTCTCGATGGCTGACGAGAACGATGTCATGGAGAACGATGCGCTCGGTGCCGGTGCGCCGGGCGGCGATGGCGATCTTGCGGCCGAATGGGCCGCCATGTCCGATGAAGATTCCGGCGCCTCGCGCGTTCTCAATCAGGATGAGATCGACAGCCTTCTAGGCTTCAAGGAAGGCGGCGATTCCGATCGCGAGAAGACCGGCATCGAAGCCATCATCGACAGCGGCATGGTGTCGTACGAACGCCTGCCGATGCTCGAAGTGGTGTTCGACCGGCTGGTCCGCATGATGTCGACCTCGCTGCGCAACTTCACGTCCGACAACGTCGAGGTGAGCCTCGACAACATTACCTCGATCCGGTTCGGCGATTATCTGAACTCCATTCCGCTTCCGGCGATGCTCGCCGTGATGAAGGCGGAGGAATGGGACAATTACGGTCTCATCACCGTCGACAGTTCGCTGATCTATTCCATTGTGGACGTCCTGCTGGGCGGCCGTCGCGGTACGGCGGCGATGCGCATCGAAGGCCGGCCCTATACCACCATTGAGCGCAACCTCGTCGAACGCATGATCTCGGTCGTTCTGGCCGATCTCTCCGCCGCCTTCGATCCGTTGAGTTCCGTGACCTTCCGGTTCGACCGGCTGGAGACGAACCCCCGCTTCGCGACCATCGCGCGGCCGGCCAATGCCGCTATCGTCGCGCGCCTGCGCGTGGACATGGAAGATCGCGGCGGACGTCTGGAGCTTCTTTTGCCCTACGCCACACTGGAGCCGGTGCGCGAGCTGCTGCTGCAGATGTTCATGGGCGAGAAATTCGGCCGGGACTCCATTTGGGAGAACCATCTGGCGACCGAATTGTGGTTTACCGAGGTGCAACTGGCCGCGGTGCTCGACATGGTGCCGTCCAATCTCAGCGACGTCTTGAAATGGCGCGTCGGGTCGCGGCTCATGCTCACGGCGACGCCGGAATCGCATGTTGAGCTGCGCTGCGGCGAGAAACGCATGTTCCGCGGTCCGATGGGGCGCAAAGACGGTAAAATCGCGGTTCGGATCGAGCGCAAGCTGGAGAATAGGTGATGCTTCCGCATCTGACCCTGATCGTCGAAGTGATCGCGGCCGGGCTGCTGCTTGCGGTGCTGGTTTATGCGATCAGGCTGAACCGCCTGCTCGCGGCGCTTAAGGCCGACAGGGGCGAACTCGAACGCCTGCTTCAGACCTTTCATCAGTCGACGGCGCGGGCAGAGCAGAGTGTCGCCAAGCTGCGGACCAGCGCGGCGGATATCGCCCAGGCTTTGCAGAGCAATGTCGGCAAGGCCGAGAAGCTGCGCGACGAATTGGTGTTCATCGTCGACCGCGCGGGCGCCGATGCCGACAGGCTGGAGGCGGCGATCGCGTCGGCGCGGCACAGCCGGTCCGCGGCGGCCCCCGCCGTCGAGACGGCGGCGGCTGCACCCGCGGCACAGCGGGTCGAACCCGCATCGGGGCACGCCCCTGCGGGACGGGCCTTTATCCGCTCCACGACGCGAACGGTGACCCCGGCGCAGCCGGCAGCGCCGGCGTCTGCGGCGCAGCCGGAAGACGGACCCGACGCGCCGCGGCGCAAGACCAAGTCCGAATTGCTGAAAGCGTTGGAAGGGATGCGCTGATCCGATGCTGGCGCGTATCCGCATTCTTCCGGTCACGATCTTCGTTGCGGCTCTGCTGCTGACGCTCAAGGTCGGCAATATCCTTCAGGATTGGCAGGCTCTGGAGGCCCAGGTCCGCCCGGCGGCGGCCCAACCTGCGCCCGAACCTGGGCCTGCGCCGAATTTGGCTGAAACCCCGCCGCCGCCGGCCGCTCCGGGAACGGGAGCCGCGCCGACCCTTGGAGGCAACGCGGTACGGCCGGTTGCCCGCGCCGAATCCCAGGGGCTGCTGGTCGAAGATGCTTCCGACCTCAGCCGTTCCGAGTTGCAATTGTTGCAGGATTTGTCGGAGCGGCGGCGGCAGCTCGATGTGCGCGAGCGGCAGATCCAGCAGCGGGAGATGCTGTTGCAGGCCGCCGAACAGCGATTGGTGTCCAAGCAGCGCGAGCTCGACGGGTTGCGCGACGAGTTGAAGACCCTGGTTCAGAAGCACGACACGCAGGAGCAGCAGCAGCTGAAGAATCTCGTCAGCATCTACGAGAACATGAAGCCGAAGGATGCGGCCCTGATCTTCGACAAGCTGGAGATGCCGGTTCTGCTCTCCGTGGCGCAGAACATGAATGTGCGGCGTGTCGCCCCTGTGATCGCCGCGATGGAGCCCGACAAGGCGCGGGAATTGACGCGCGAACTGGCCGAGCGCCAGAAGCTCCCGGAAGTGCCGCGGTAATCCTGCGGCAACGCCAGTCGGAGACGGAGCATTAGTCAGCCCCAAGGCAGGACCGATTACTTCAAGCCGCGTCCCAAGCGCGATCTGTCTTCGTATCTGTTTTTGAGCCTGTTTCTCCTTCTTCTGGCTTTCTTTATTCTTTTGAATGCCATTTCGACATTCGAAGCCCGCAAGTCGCGAGCGGTGATGAGTTCGGTCGCTGCAACCTTCCAGACCCAGGACAATACGGCGGCAAGCGCGGAAATCTTCGTGTCCGAGCTTGGGCCAGCTCCGACTCCGGAAGAGGTGATGGAGGGGATGCGTCGCCTCTGGGTGACGCGGATTCCGGTCGTCGAGGTCACGGTCCTCGACCCCGGCCGGCTGATGGAGATGACGCTGCCGGTCAACGAACTCTTCATCGGCGGCGATACGGCCCTGCGCGCCGACCGGCAAGGATTGATGACCAATGTCGCCCGTGCATTGCAGATCAACGCGGGAGGATTCGTCAACGAACTCGAATTCGTGATCGGCACCGAGATGGGGCGCGATGGCCTGCTGTCCCTGTCCGACGGGGCGGCGACAAAGCGGGCCAGCCTGTTCGCACAGGCGCTGGTCGATTACGGTGCGCCGCCGGGCACGGTATCCGTGGGGGCACGCGGCGGCGATCCGCGGCGGATTCGGCTGCGCTTCTACGTTCGCGCCGCCGGCCGTGCGCATGTCGACTTCCACGAACTGGTCGAGACGCCGCAATGACCGGCCCGGAGGATGAGGACGGTCGTGCGGGAACGCCACCCTGGCTGATGACTTTTGCCGATGTGACGGCGTTGATGCTGACCTTCTTCGTGATGATGTTCGCGATGTCGAATGTCGAGAGCGAACGTTGGGACGCGATCATCTCGCTGCTGTCGACTTCGGAACGCCCCAGCGTCAAAGAGGAGCCCGTGCCCACGGCGACGCGGAACATCGCGACGGTTAAGCTGGAATCGGCGTTGCCCCTCGACTATCTGGACCGGATCCTGACCGAGAAGCTGTCGCGCGACGCCGTGCTTGCCGATGCGCGCGTGCACCGGCTGGATGGCCGTGTCGTTCTTTCGCTGCCCGGCGGCACGCTGTTCGCCGAGGGGCATGCCGACATCATGTCCGAGGCGCGCGAGGCACTGTTCCGGCTCAGCGGCGTGATCTCGACCATCGGGAACCGCGTCGTGGTGGAGGGGCATACCGATCCCGATCCGCAAAGCGACAAGGCCGATG
>JBFWNZ010000179.1:0-7495 GCA_050250795.1 Alphaproteobacteria bacterium
CCCTTCGCCGGTCTGAGCCTCGATCCAAGCGAGAAAGTCCGGGTTGCCGTCCGCAAGCGGCCAGGACACGACGCAGGGACAGGAATAGCTGTGCAGCGCCTTCACCCGGTCGGTCAGGGCCGGCACAAGGTCGGCGCGCGTCTTGGCGATCAGGACCGCCTCGCCCTCTTCCTGCACCTTGCCCTCCCAGCGGAAGATCGAGACGATCCCGCCCAGGACATTCGCACAGGCCGCCAGCCGCTCCTCGACCAGGGCGCGCCCGATGCGGCGGGCCGCATCGGCGTCGGGAGCGGTGACATAGACGAAGCAAGCGGTCATGGGCATCGCTCCACGGGCGGGACGGTTGGCCGGTCCGGCATTCTAGCCTACCATCCCCCGGCTTGGAGCGACGGCCGGGAGTTTCCCATGCGATCGAACGGGACACGCGCAACCCAGCGACCGGCAGGCGGTCCGAGCCGGGCCCAGATCGCCTGGCTGCGGCGCGGCCTCGACCAGCCGGGCGGCAAGCTGCCGTTGTTCGACCGCAACGGCCAGCGGGTCAGCGAGCGCATGGTCCGCGCCTGCGTCGAGCATGGCTGGGTTCAGCCGTGGTTCGACAACCCGATCAAGCCGGACTGGCTGGTCTGCAAACTGACCGCCGCCGGGCGTCGCCTCGCAGAAGGCGGCGGACAGGCTCAGGCCGCGGCGCCGACGATCTCCGGGACCAGATTGTCGACCAGCACCGGCGTCTCGAAATAAGTCACGGTGACGTTCGAATAGCGCGCCTTGAGATTGGCGATGGTCGCCTCCGAGAACCATGCCTCGGCATCCGCCCGGTTCTCGAACAGGTAGCATCCGCCGCCCTTACCGGTCTCCGGATCGTGCAGATAATACTTGCGAATCAATCCCTTGGCGTCGCGATACTTCGGCGCTGTCTGACTGTAGCGGGCGGCGACATCGGCACGGCTCAGGCCCGCGGGCAGTTCGAAATTCACGAGTACGGTGATCATTCTATCCTCCCGGTTCGGCATTCTTGGGTGCGTCTGCCGTCAGTCTGGCACGCAAGGCCCGGCAGGATCAATCCGGGGTGCCCGGGCGTATCACGCCGATATAAGGCAGATAGCGATAGTCCTCGGCGTAATCCAGGCCATAGCCGACCACGAACAGGTCCGGCACCGGAAAGCCGACGAAATCCGGATCGCGCGGCACGCGCCGGCGGCTCGGCTTGTGCAGCAACGCGCAACTGCGCACGACGGCGGGGCCCTGGGCGGCCAGAAGCCGCAGGGCGAAGTCCAGCGACAGCCCCGTATCGACAATGTCCTCGACGACCAGAACATGGCGTCCGGCAAGGTCGGTCGGCGGCTCGCCGATCAGGCGCACCTCCCCCGAGGTTTCGGTGCCCCGACCATAGCTTTGCAGCCGCACGAAGCCGATCTGGGGCCGGCCGCCGCGCCGGTACAGTGCCCGTGCCAGATCGGCCGCGAAGACGAAGCTGCCCTTCAGCACGGTCAGCAGCATCAGGTCGGGCGGCATCGCGGCCAGGATCTCGGCGGCGAGCGCGTCCAGACGCCCGGCCAAAGCCGTCTCACCGATCAGGACATCCGGTGCCGTCATTTCCATCCCCGCTGCATCGCCAAGAAAAAGGGCGCGACCTGCTGGCCGCGCCCTTTCCCGACGGATCGACGTCTTTGGTCGGAGCGGCGGGATTTGAACCCACGACCCCCACACCCCCAGTGTGATGCGCTACCAGGCTGCGCTACGCTCCGTCGGTCCCGTCGACCCAGCGGCCGCACTCTAGCGGCGGTCGCCGCCGAGCGCAAACGGCGGATACTCCATCCTGCGCCGTCAGTCCAGGCGTTGCGTCAGAAAGGCCCGCAATTCGACCAGTTCCGCCAGGATCGCCTCAAGTTCCGGCCGGTTGTCGGATGCCGTCTCCGCGATCTCCGGCGCAATGACCGGCATCTGGACCGCCGTCAGCATCCCGGACTCGTCGGGCGCGACCGGATCATCCTGCGCACGGTCCTCCGCCGCCACGGCCGCAGCGGCGCTCACGGCGCCTTCCACGACGGCGCGTACCCCGTTCTCGCGCAGCAGCCGCTGAACGCCCCGGATGGTGAAACCGTCGGTATAGAGCAGGTGGCGGATGCGGCGCAGCAGCCGCACATCCTCCGGCCGATAGTAGCGGCGGCCGCCGCCCCGCTTCATCGGACGGATCTGGTTGAACTTGGATTCCCAGAAACGCAGCACATGCTGCGGAACGTCGAGTTCCTCGGCCACCTCGCTGATCGTGCGAAACGCGGCAGCGGACTTGCCCTGCTGCCCCCTCGCCGGCTCGGTGGGGTCGGATGCGTCGTCCATCAGCGCCCGGCGGCGGACTTCGCCAAGCCGTCGTTGATCCGATTCTTCAGCACATGGCTGGGGCGGAAGACCAACACCCGCCGCGGCAGGATCGGCACCTCCTCGCCCGTCTTGGGATTACGCCCCACGCGCTGTCCCTTGCTGCGGACGAAGAAACTTCCGAAAGACGAAATCTTAACCATGTCGCCCTGCGCCAAGGCGTCGGCGATTTCCCCGAGAACCGATTCGACCAGATCGGCAGACTCGTTCCGCGACAGCCCGACCTCCTGATAGACGGCCTCAGTCAGCTGCGCGCGCGTGACGGTCTTTCCCGCCATGGCACTCCCCCTTCTCCCCCTGTTGGCAAAACGGTACCGCCCGGCCGAAATGCCGTCAATTCAAAAGGGTTAGAACCTGCTGCGAAACCTTGGATGGAAGCTGTGCACTACCAGCGCACCAGCGCGGAACCCCAGGTAAAGCCGCCGCCCATCACGGTCAGCGCGACCAGATGTCCCGGCTTCAACCGGCCGTCGCACACCGCCTGGGTCAGGGCCAGCGGCACGGTCGCAGCCGAGGTATTGGCCTGGCTGTCGACGGTCACGATGACCTTTTCTTCAGGAATTTCGAGGCGCTTCTGCATCGTGCTCATGATGCGGATATTGGCCTGATGCGGCACCAGCCAGTCGATGTCCGCGACCTTGAGGCCGTTCGTTTCCAGCGCCGTCTCCACCGCCTCGGCCATGCGGGTGACCGCATGACGATAGACCTCGCGCCCTTCCATCCGCAGGAAGCCGGTGGTGCGGGTGCTGGACGGGCCGCCATCGACATACAGAAGGTCGTAATGCCGGCCATCGGAGAAGACATGGGTCGACAGGACCCCGCGATCGGTGTTGCGGCCCGGCTGCTCCTCGGCCTGCAGCAGCACCGCCCCTGCCCCGTCGCCGAACAGCACGCAGGTCGTGCGGTCGTTCCAATCGAGGATGCGGCTGAACACTTCCGCGCCGATCACCAGCGCCGTGCTGGCCTGTCCCAGCCGCAGCATGTTGTCGGCCATGGTCAGCGCATAGATGAAGCCGGAGCAGACCGCCGCCACGTCGAAGGCCGCGCCGCGCGTCATGCCCAGCTTCGCCTGCACCCGCGCCGCCGTGGCCGGGAAGGTATTGTCCGGGGTCGCCGTCGCCAGCACGATCAGATCGACATCGTCGGGCTTGAGCCCGCCCATCGCCAACGCCTCGCGCGCGGCATTCACGGCAAGGTCGGATGTCAGTTCGCCGTCCGCCGCGATATGGCGCTGGCGGATGCCCGTGCGCTGACGCACCCAGTCGTCGGAGGTCTCGACGCGCTTCGCCAGTTCCTCGTTCGTCACCACCTGCTTCGGCAGGTAGGCCCCGCAACCGATGACGATGGATCGCCGCATGTCAGGACACTGCCGTCGACGGTGCAGGGCTCTCGACATTCATCCGTTCGAAATCGTGCCGGATCTTCTCGATGAAGCGCTGCGATGCCATGTCGACGCCGACTCCGATGGCGTTGGCGAAGCCGAAGGCGTCCGTGCCGCCATGGCTCTTGATGGAGATGCCGTTGAGCCCCAAGAGGATCGCCCCGTTGTAACGCCGCGGATCGATTCGCGCGCGCATGTTGTTCACCGCCCGCCGCGCCATCAGGAAACCCAGCTTGGCGATCAGGCTGTTGCCGATGGCCTGGCGCAGGAAAGCGACGGTCAGCTTCGCGGTGCCCTCGGCGGTCTTGAGCGCGATGTTGCCCGTGAAGCCGTCGGTCACGATCACATCGACCGATCCGTTGGTAATATCGTCGCCTTCGACGAAGCCTTTGAACTCGAAAGGCAGCTTCGTCGTGCGCAGGATCGCCGCCGCCTCGCGCAACTCGTCATGGCCCTTCTGATCCTCGACGCCGACATTCAGCAGCCCCACGGTCGGCTTGTGCAGGCCGAGGACCGTTCGCGCGAACACCTCGCCCATCACCGCGAACTGGACGAGATTGTTGGCGTCGCACTGGATGTTGGCGCCCAGATCGAGCATGCAGCTCTCGCCGCGCATGGTCGGAAAGAAGGATGCGATCGCCGGCCGGTCGATGCCCGTCAGCGTCTTCAGTACCATCTTCGACATCGCCATCAGCGCGCCGGTATTGCCCGCCGACACGACCGCGCTGGCTTCGCCGCTGCCGACGGCATCGATGGCCAGCCGCATGCTGGACTGCCGGGCTGCGCGCAAGGCGATGGACGGCTTGTCCTCATTGCGGACAATCCCGTCGGTATGCCGAATGGTCGTCATCGCGGCCAGCGCCGGATATGCGGCAAGCAACGGCGCGACCTGCGCCTCGTCGCCGAACATCAGGAAGCGAATATCGGGAAACCGCTCGCGCGCCAGCGCAGCGCCATCGACGACCACGGCCGGGGCCCGGTCGCCGCCCATCGCATCAAGCGCAATGACTATCTGGTCTGGCACGGGTCGACCGGTCTCGTCCGAGGCGGGACGCGGCCTCAGTCGTCCTTCGCGGCGACGACCTCGCGCCCGTCATAGTGCCCGCAGGCACCGCAGACGTGGTGCGGAAGCTTCAACTCGCCGCAGTTCGAGCATTCCAGCGACGACGTCGCCTTCAACGCATCGTGCGCGCGCCGCATGTTCCGCCGCGAAGGCGACACCTTTCTCTTCGGAACGGCCATGGCCTATTTCTCTCGTTGTCTTGGATAGAACTGTTGGATTGCGCGCTTCATATACAAGTTCAAACGATACGGCAAGCGAGCCGCCGATTCATCTGTCCTTTTTGAGGCGATCCGCCAGGGCGGCAAAGGGATTGGGCTTGCCGGCCCGCTCGCCCACCGGATCGGCCGGCGCATAGGCCGCCGGTACTTCGGCGTCCGGCGCACGGGGATAGGGATCCAGAGCAAGCGCAAGAAGCTGGGCCACGAGTTCGCCCAGGTCGATGCGACCGTCCTCGATGGGCTCGGGGGGCTCTTCCTCGTCGAATCCGATCGTCACCTCGCGCTCCGGCTCCGCCGACGGACCGAACCGCAGATCCACCGCTTCCTCGATCTGCGCCGGAACCGGCGCCCAGCTCACGACACAGGCCTGAGTCGCGGCGGCTGCGAACCGACCGAAGACGCGCAGCATCGGACCGCCCGCAATCGGCTTGAGCGTCAGGCGTGCCGTAAGCCGGTCCAGCGCCAGCAACTCAAAGCGCTCGGCCAGCGCCGCGCGTTCCGCGGCATTTGCCTCGATCTCGATGGTCTGTCCCGCCGGCGGCAGGTCCAGAACCGCAACCGGCCTGTGGAATTCGGGTGCCGTCATGCGGCCTCCGGCGCCGGCGGCGGCCCGAACCGCACATTGCCGGCCATCAGGGCCTCGGTCGGCTGACCCGCCAGGGAAACCGTCTCACGCCGGACATACCCTGCCACGCCCCCCAGTATCGCCGGCCCCGGCGACCGTTCGGCATAGAGATTACGCAACAGCACCGCTTCAAGAGCGGCGGGATCGGGCTCGTCGAGCGCGGCCAGATACGCTTCCATGCGGCCGTAGGCGCCCTGGGTCAGCGACTTGACCTTCTTGCCGACGGCAAGATCGCCTTCGCCCATCTCGCGCAGATTATGGTCGATATCCTCCACCAGCGTCTCGGCGACGGATCGGGCCACCGCCTTTGCGGCCGGATCGGCCCGAAGCCGCTGCAGAACCAGAAAGCCGTGCAGAGCCAGCAGATCGAAACGGCCCGTCGGCGTGTCGGGCACGCCGAGCGCGGTATAGAAGGCCGGCTGGCGCGCCTGGCGCACGATATCGGCATAGAGGGATCGGGCCACCTCGCGTTCCGCGTTCGGCCGGAACAGCCTGTCGAACAATCCGAACATCGCCCTTCGATCCGGGTTCTGCGCCATACGCCAACATCTCTCGCGGGCACGGCTGGGTTCCTGTATATAGGCCGCATCGTCCTCGCGAAACAGCAACCGACGGATCGCGGACCAACTTATCGATGCAGTGGTTCAAACAGCGCGCGCTTATCACCGTGGCCCTGGCGGCCTTGATGGCCGGCACCGCAGGCTGCAGCGCCCGGCAGGCCAACCGGGGCAATCTTCCCACCGAAAGCCAGATGGCCAAGATCGAGGTCGGCAAGAGCACCAAGAGCCAGGTGTCGAACGCGATCGGTACGCCGTCCACGGTCGGCACCTTCGACGATCAGGTCTGGTACTACATCAGCCGCAGGACGTCGAAATGGGGATTCTTCGACGAAGAGGTCCTCGACCAGCAGGTGCTGGCCATGTATTTCGACCAGAAGGGCACCCTGCAGCATATCGAGCACTATACGATGGACGATTCGCGCAATATCGACCTGGTGTCGCGCGAGACGCCCACGGCCGGCCACTCGCTCGGCTTCTTCGAGCAGATTCTCGGCAACTTCGGACGCTTCGGCGGCGGCGGCGGACCGGGCGGCGGCTTCTGACCCCGGAACGAAGACGCCCGGCCCTCCTTGCGGAAGACCGGGCGCCGTAAAGCCGTCATGGCCGATCCGCGCGTTGCGGATCGGCCATGTCCGTCAGTGGGCCAAAATCGCGAGCAGCAGCAGCGCCACGATGTTGGTGATCTTGATCATCGGGTTGACGGCCGGGCCGGCAGTGTCCTTGTAGGGATCGCCGACCGTGTCGCCCGTCACCGCGGCCTTATGGGCATCAGAGCCCTTGCCGCCGTGATTGCCGTCCTCGATGTACTTCTTGGCGTTGTCCCAGGCACCGCCGCCCGCCGTCATCGAGATGGCGACGAACAGGCCCGTGACGATCACGCCCAGCAGCATGGCACCCAGCGCCGAGAGCGCCGCCGACTTGTCGGCGATGGCGAGGATCACGAAGTACAGCACCACCGGCGACAGCACCGGCAGCATCGAGGGGATGATCATCTCCTTGATCGCCGCGCGGGTCAGCATGTCGACGCAACGGCCGTATTCCGGCTTCGCCGTGCCCTGCATGATGCCCGGCAGTTCGCGGAACTGGCGCCGCACCTCGACCACGACCGAACCCGCCGCACGACCGACCGCGGTCATGCCCATGGCCCCGAACAGGTAGGGCAGCAGGCCGCCGACGAACAGGCCGACAACGACATAGGGGTTCGCCAACGAGAACAGGCCGTCGACGTTGAGGCCGTAGAACAGCGAGCCGGGCTTGGCCTGGCTGATGAAG
>JBFWNZ010000180.1:0-7488 GCA_050250795.1 Alphaproteobacteria bacterium
TCTCGTCGCTGTCGGCGGCGCCGCCGCCGGGCACCCGGCCGCCCAGATCGGTGTGATGCAGGATCAGACCCAGGATGCAGACCACCGCCCCGTCATGAAAGACGGGCTTGAACATGAAGATGTCGTTGAGGTGGCTTCCGCCGTGATAGGGGTCGTTGTTGGCCCACACATCGCCGGGCTGCAGATCGTCCTTGAAGGCGTCGAGGCAGCAGCGCAAGGCCGGCATGGTGGCGCCGAGATGGGCCGGCAGCGCCAGCCCCTGGGCCACCATCACGCCGTCGGCGTCGCAGATCGAACCGGAAAAATCGAGGTTGTTCTTGACCAGGCTGGACCGCGAGGTCCGGATCACCGACACCATCATATTGTCGGAGATCATCTCGAGCGAATTCTTGATCAGCTCGAGCTTTACGGGATCGACATTCATTCTGGGATTCTCGCTGGGGCGGGCCGGCGAGCGGGCGCGCGGACCATATGAAGGGAGTTCCTGACCGTCAAGAGGCGCGAAGCCGTTCTGTTGCCGCGCGGTCCAAGCTTCCGGTCGCCGCATCGACAACGACGCCATAGGCCGTTCGCGCATGCTCCGGCGTCATCTTGTCCTGGCGGATATCCTCGACGATCGCATCGGGGTCGCGCTTGAACGGATCGCCATGCCCGCCCGACCCGGGCATTTCCGCCCGGAACACCTCATGCTTCTTCATCCGGCGCACGAACTTGCTCGGCGCCTCCAGGCGCTGACCCTCGCGGTCGACATAGAAGGAGCGGCCCGGTGCGCCGGCGCCGCCGCCGAACAGGCCCCAGCACGGGTGCTTGTGGCGGTCCGCCCGCTGCTGCACCGTCGCCTCGTCGGCCATGAACCGGTACTGCCGCACGATGCCCAGCGCGCCGCGATGCCGGCCCGGCCCGCCGGTGTCCGGCAGGAAGCCGTATTCCTCGACCAGCAGCGGGTTCTCCGCCTCGATCATCTCGACCGGCGTGTTCGACAGGTTGCCGAGCCAGTACGGCCCCGCATCCTGGCCGTCCGCCGTCGGGCTGCCGCCGCGCCCGGACATGTTGTGGAACTCCACATGAACGAAGGGCTTGCGGTTCGGATGCAGGCCGGCCACCGACAGGCCGAACTCGGAGCCTCCGGGACAGGCCGGCATCCGGTCGGGCAGAAGCCCCGCCAGCGCCCCCGTCACCACGGTGCGGATGCGATAGCCGCCCTGGCCGCGCGCGCCCAATGCCGCCGGATAGCGCGGGTTCACCCACGAGCCTTCCGGCGCGATGACCTCGATGGCGCGATAGAAGCCGGCATTGGTCGGAATCTCGCGCGGCATCACCGAGCGCAAGGCCGCATAGGTCAGCGAGCAGGTGAAGGGATAGTTGGTGTGCAGCGCGCCGCCCTTCTGCTTGTCCGTGCCCGAGAAGTCCGCGACGATCTTGTCTCCCGCCACCGTAAGCTTGCAGTGGATGCGCACCGGCCCGCCGCCAACGCCGTCGTCGTCGTTCCATTCCGTGAATTCGCCCGACCCGTCCGGCAGGTCGCGGATCGCCGCCCGCACCATCCGCTCGGCATAGTCGATCAACTCACCCATATAGGATTTGAGCTCGTCGGCCCCGTAGCGCTCGGCCAGCTTGAGAACCTCCGCCTCGCCGGCGTTCAGCGCCGCCATCTGGGCGCGGATGTCGCCCATGACCAGATCGGGCACGCGGGTATTGAACTCGATCAGGTTCAGCAGCGTCCGATTCGGCTTCCCGCCTTCCATGATCTTCGAGGGCGGAATGCGCAGGCCCTCCTGGAAAATCTCGTCGCTGTCGCCCGCCTGCCCGCCCGCGACCCGGCCGCCGAGATCGGTATGGTGCAGGATCAGCGCCAGGATGCAGACGCACTGTCCCTCGGCATAGACCGGCTTGAACATGAAAATGTCGTTCAGATGGCTGCCGCCGGAATACGGATCGTTGGATGCCAGGATGTCGCCCGGTCCCATGTCGTCGGCGAACTGATCGAGGCAGCCCCGCAGCGCCGGCATGGTGGCGCCCAGATGCGAGGGCAGCGCCAGCCCCTGCGCCACCATGTTGCCCTGGGCGTCGCAGATCGAGGCGGAGAAATCGAGGTTGTTCTTGACCAGACTGGACCGGGCGGTCCGGACCACCGACACCATCATGTTGTCGGAGATCATCTCCAGGCCGTTCTTGATGAGTTCGAGCTTCACGGGATCGAAGGACATGCGCGTCTCCTTTGCGGCCGCGGAGTGTAACCACCGTGGCCCGGTTTGTCGCTGGCCGACGACGATGCCGCATGCTAGCAAACCCCGGGTATCGCGATAGGACCTCGTGAGCAATCCTGCCATGCCGTCACGCTGCACCGCGCTGTCCCGCTGCCTTCTGGCTGCGGTCGCCGGACTGTTCCTGTCGGCCGCCGCGGCGGCCGAGGAACTGGTCGTCTACACCGCAGCCGGCGAGGCCGACCTCGCCAAGATCGAAAGCGCCTATCTGTCCGCGCATCCCGGCATGTCCATCCGCTGGGAACGCGACTCCTCCGCCCGTATCGCCCAACGCCTGATCGACGAGTCCTCAGCACCCAAGGCGGATGTCGTCTGGGCCCTGGCGGCGACGGAACTCGCCGGGTTGGCCGAACGGAACCTGCTGCTGCCCCATACCCCGCCGAATTTCGCCGCCATCGACGCGGGCCTCGGCGATTCCGCCCGCCCGCCGCATTGGCTCGGCCTGCGCGCATGGACCTCGGGCATCTGCTTCAATCCGACCACGGCGGCGGCACAGCAGGTGCCCCGCCCGGCAAGTTGGAACGACCTTCTCAAACCGGCCTACCAGGGCCGCATTCTCATGCCGCATCCCGGCGCCACGGCGACCGGCTACATGGTCGTGGCCAACTGGATACGCCAGATGGGCGAAGCCGCTGCATGGACCTTCATGGATGCGCTCCACCGCAACATTGCGGCCTACATGGCCTCGGGCACCCGGCCCTGCACCATGGCCGCGCTGACCCATGAATATCCCGTCGGACTTTCCTATTCCTTCCTGGCGGCGCGCATGCAGGCGAAAGAGGAACCGGTCGAGGCGGTCGTCCCGCGCGAACCGCTGGCCTGGGACGTGGAAGGGGTCGCGATCCTGCGCGGAACGACCCGGCAGGCCGCCGCCAAGGCGTTCGTCGACTGGTCGGTGAGCGAGGCGGCCGACCGGCTCTACAAGCATGACTTTGCCGTGACCGTACGGCCCGGCGGCCCGTCGCTGAAGCATCTGCCGGCCGATCTGCGCCAGCGCATGGCGCCGACCGATTTCGGCTGGCTCGCCGCCAACCGCGACCGCATCCTGACCGAGTGGCGCCGCCGCTACGACGAGAAATCGGAGCCGCAGGCGAAACGCGCCGAGTGACATAATTCCATCACCGGCCGCTGCTACCGTCCGCCGCATGACCCGACACGACATCATCGACAGTCTCGACCGCCTGTTCGCCGAGCGCGGCAACGACCGCTACGGCGAGTCCGTCACCCAGCAGGCCCACGCCCTGCAATGCGCCGCCCTGGCCGAGGCCGAGGGTGCCCCGGCCAGCCTCGTGACCGCCGCATTGCTCCACGACATCGGCCACATGCTGCACGGCGATCCCAAGGGCGCCGCCGCACGCAACATGGACGACCGGCACGAGCGCATCGGCGCGGGCTGGCTTGCGCGCGCCTTTCCGCCCTCGGTGGCCGAGCCGGTACGGCTGCATGTCGATGCCAAGCGCTACCTCTGCGCGGTCGACCCCGCCTATCATGACGGACTGTCCGCCGCATCGGCCCACAGCCTCGCCCTCCAGGGCGGTCCCTTCGCGGCGGATGCGGCCGCGCGGTTCATCGCCCAGCCCTTCGCGGAAGAAGCCGTCAGGCTGCGCCTGTGGGACGACCTGGCCAAGGTTCCCGGCGCCGCGGTTCCCGGCTGGGCGCATTTCCGGACTGCGATCGCGGCGACCGTCTGACACCCCATTGTTCGGTCTCGCATCGCGGCCCTAGTATGTCCGCGCCGGTTCCCGCCGCAGGACATTCGGAGCATGAGCGAGCATTTCAGCGATCCGCGCCTGGGTCGGCTCTATGCCTATTGGCGATCCAAGCAATCGGACGGCCGGCCGCCGCGGCGCCGAGACCTCGACCCCATCGAGATTCCGGACCTTCTGCCGATCCTTCACTTGATCGATGTGCTGTGGGACCCGCTGCGGTTCCGGCATCGTCTTGTCGGAACCGACGTGGTCCGCCACATGGCGCGCGATGTCACGGGCCTGATGGTGGACGAATCGCTCTACGGCCCGGCCACGGACGAGATATTCGAGTCGCTGCGGAAACTCGCGACGGAATGCCGTCCCTATCGACGGCAGGCGCGCCTGGACTGGCACGGCCGGCAATGGCTGGCTGTGGAGTCGGTCGAACTGCCGCTGACCGGCGATGCCGGCGAGGTCTCGATGATCCTGCGGGGTACCAGCTTCACGCCGATGGCCCGCCATGGGCGCACGCATCCACTGGCCAGGGAGCGGTTGCGCCTGTCGCCGCTGCCGATGTGACCGTCAGATCACCAGCTTGCGCAACCGCTGCGACAGGATGTCGATCAGGCTGACGGTGACGATCACCACGATCATCACGGCCGCGGTCTCGGCATAGTAGAAGCCGCGGACATATTCCCACAGCAGGGTGCCGATGCCGCCCGCCCCGACGATGCCGAGCACCGTGGCGGACCGGACGTTGGATTCGAAGCGGTACAGCGAATACGAGATCCACAGCGGCAGGACCTGCGGGATCACGCCGAACACCACTTCCTGAAGGGCGTTGGCGCCGGTCGCGCGGATGCCTTCCACCGGCCGCGGATCGATGGCCTCGACGGCCTCGGAGAACAGCTTCGCCAGGATGCCCGTGGTGTGTATCCACAGCGCCAGCACGCCGGCGAACGGGCCCAGGCCGACGGCGGCGACGAACAGCATCGCAAAGACCATCTCGTTGATCGCGCGGGCCGCATCCATCAGCCGCCGCACCGGCTGGTACACCCACCAGGGCACCATGTTCTCCGCCGACAGGATGCCGAAGGGAATGGCGCAGACGACGGCAAGCACCGTGCCCCAGACCGCGATCTGGACCGTCACCACCATCTCGCGCAGGAAGTCGGGCCAGTAGTGGAAGTCGGGTTTCAGGAAGCCTTCGGCGAAGACGGCGAGATTGCCAGAGTCGCGGACCAAGTCGCCCGGCCGCATATCCGCGCCGTCCCACGCCCACATCAGGACGGTCAGTCCCAGCCCCCACCACAGCAGGGTCCGGGTCGAGCGGCGCAGGTCGCGTCCCGGCGGCTCCAGCGAAGGGCCCGGCAGGGCGGCAGGGGATGACTGTCGCATCGGTCGGTTCTCCGCTGTCGGTTCCGGAATGCGGACATGATTGCGGCGTCGCCCCGGTCGAGGCGACGCCGCGCAATCACGTTCAGTTGATGTTCGGCGCCGTTTCCATCAGCTTCGCCAGTTCGGCGAGCTGCTTGTCGATCGCGTCGACCTTCTGCTTCTTCTCGCCCGCATCCAGCTTCTCGTCGGCCAGCAGCTTGGCCCTGTTCTTATAGAGTTCGAGTTGGCGGATCGGATAGAGCTGCGCATTGCTCGACGGCTTGAAGGGCGACCATTGCAGGCCCTTCAGCACCGAGCGCTCCGCCGTCACGTTGTCGCCCAGGCGGCCGTAGCTCATGAAGAACTGCATCACCTTCGCCTTCGCCTCCTGGTCGAGGTCCTTGCGCCAGACGATCGGATCGGACGGGATCAGCGGCGACTGCCAGACGACCTTGATCTGCTGCGCCAGCTCGGGCTTCGTCTTCTCGAAGCGCTGCAGGTTCTCGGTGTTGTTGGTGGCCACGTCGACCTGCTTGTTGGCAGCGGCGACGAGGTTCGTTTCATGGTTCGCGCTGCGCACGGACTTGAAACACTCCTTCGGATCGACGTTGTTCTTCGCAAACACGTAGTAGCTGGGAACCAGGAACCCCGAGGTCGAATTCGGGTCGCCTTGGCCGAAGGCCAGCGACTTGTCGCATTTCAGGACGTCGGACAGGCTGTTGATCGGGCTGTCCTTATGCGCCACCAGCAGCGACCAGTAACCGGGGTTGCCGCCGGCATCGACGGTCTGAGCGAAGATTTCGCCATCGGCGCGGTCGACGGCTTCCATCGCCGACTTGTTGCCGTACCAGGCAAGGTCGACCTTCTTGAAGCGCATGCCCTCGATGACGCCGGCATAGTCCGAGGCGAAGAAGGCGTTCACCTTAACGCCCACGGCCTTTTCCATGTCCTGCAGGAACGGCTCCCAGATCGTCTTCAGGTTCTGGCTGGATTCGGTCGAGATGATGCCGAAGTTCAGCTCCTTGGGCATCTCGGCGAATGCCGATCCGGCGGTCGTCGCCAGCGCGACGGCGGCGGCGGCAATCGTTGCGCGCATCCTCATGGGTCGATCTCCTCGTTGCGAATGGGGTGCCGGCGCCTTTGCCGACCTACGCCTCCGCCATCGCCGGACGGACACGCCAGTAGGCGGGCATGGGCACCGCCACCGGGTCCGCCGCGTCGGGCAGAACCAGTTCCTCGGAATTGGAGCCGTACAGCTCCTTCAGGAATTCGGGGGTCAGGGCCTCGCTGGGCCCGTCATAGACGATGCGGCCGGCCGCCAGCGCCACCGTGCGCGGGCAATAGCGGCGCGCGTACTGGACCTGATGCAGCGACACGACGACGGTGATGCCATCCTCGCTGTTGATCCGGGCGAGATTTTCCATCACCCGCCGGGCCGATTCCGGATCGAGCGAGGCAATCGGTTCGTCCGCCAGGATCACCTGGGCCTGCTGCACCAGGGCACGGGCGATGGCCGCGCGCTGCTGCTGGCCGCCGGAAAGGGTGGAAGCCCGCTGCACCGCGAATTCGGAGATGCCGACACGGGCCATGGCCTCCATCGCCCGGCGCTTCTCCGCATCGGTCCACAGGCCGAGCAGGCCGCGCCACAGCGGCAGCCGGCCCAGATTGCCGATGGCGACATTCGTCAGCAGAGACAGGCGTTCGACCAGGTTGAACTGCTGGAAGATCATTCCGATCTCGGTGCGCAGATGCCGGATGTCGCGGGCGACCCGGCCTGCCTGCTGGACGGTTCGGCCATGCACCTTGATGCAGCAGCCATCGATCCGGCGATCGGCGGTCAGCAGCCCCGCGACATGGCGAAGCAGCGTGGATTTCCCGGAGCCCGACGCGCCGATCAGCGCCACCATCTCGCCCGGTCTGATGACCAGATCGATCCCGTCCAGAGCCTTTCGGCCGCTGCGAAAGGTTTTGGTGAGCTGGCTGATCTCGATGGCCGACATGACGCCTCCGCCAGGGGTTCCTGGGAAAGCTCTTACGCGGCGACGGAGTCCGCAGAGTTGCGGCGCGGTTACAGTTTCATGTACCGCCGGGCACGGCCGGGGCGATCCGGTCCGGCACATCGCTGAACACGGCCTCGACACCCCAGGCAAACAGGCGTC
>JBFWNZ010000181.1:0-7466 GCA_050250795.1 Alphaproteobacteria bacterium
AGGACTTCCAGGAGATAGGCCTCGAACGGCTCGTCGGTGCGGTCCAATTCGTCGATCAGAAGAACCGGAGGGCCCTCCGTCTGCGGTTCCAAGGCCTGAAGTAGCGGGCGTTTGATCAGAAACCGCTCGTCGAAGATGTCGCTTTCCAGCGTTCCCCGGTCTCGGTCGCCAGAGGCTTCGGCCAGGCGAATTTCGATCATCTGGCGCGAATAATTCCATTCATAGACGGCCTGGCCGATATCCAGGCCTTCGTAGCATTGCAGCCGCAGTAGGCGCCGGCCCAGGGTCGAAGCCAGGACCTTGGCGATCTCGGTCTTGCCGACGCCGGCCTCGCCCTCCAGAAACAGCGGCCTGCCGAGGCTCAGAGCCAGGAACAATGCCGTCGAGAGGCTTCGGTCGGCGACATAGTTGCCGGATTGCAGCAGGGAAAGGGTGGCATCCACGGAATCGGGCAGGGGCGTCGGCATGGTTGTCGCTTTTCCTTCGCTCCGATGCCGTGCCGCAATGGAGCCTCGATCGAAAATGTCAGCAAATGTTAACAGGCAGTGTCGGCGTCACTTCTGAATCCAGCTTCCGTTCTCTTGCAGGAACCAGGTGCCGGCGGGTGCGGAGCGGAAGATCTCCTTGGCATATATCTTTCCGATCTCCGTGACGGGCACGCCCTCACTGCTCGCGCGGCGCTGGTAGAGGGCCTGTCGCTTGGCATTGATGTCGGCCACGACGGATTCGAGGCCGCCCGCAGCCGCGGGCTGGCGGATGACCGCAAGCCCGTCGAAACGCTCGCCGACGATGCCCTGTGCGCGAGGAGCATCGAGCGGGCGCTCCTGCGCGCCTGCCTGGAATGGAATGCCGACAGTCGCACACAACGCGACTGCCAAAAGCGCCAGGAGCGCGTTCCGGCGCGTCGGCAGGCGGGGACTAGAAGATGGGCTGGTTGCGAACATCGTCCTTGGCCTGCTCCTCGACCCGCAGCCGGATATCGGCGTCGAGCTTGATATTGAGATTGATCGTGATCGGCTCGCGCGGCGCTTCCACACGCACCGTCGGATCGCACCCTGCCACGACGATCGCGACAGCGGATGCGAAAATGGTCCGCGACAGCAGCAAGGATGGAAGGCAGCGATGGAACACCCGGCACCTCGATCATGGCGGTCGCGAGACGCGCGAGCATAGCGTCCGCATCCTTGACCTGTCATCCCGCTACGCCGCTATCGGACCGGCTCCCGGCCCGTCGCCCAGCGCATCAGGGTTCCCGCGACATCCGTCCCCATCAGCACGAAATCGGCGAGGCGGTCGAAATCGCTGGTAAAGCGGATATTGAACCGGAAGGGGTGCCCTGCAAGGGTTTCCGGGTTTGCGCCGGTCATTTGCAGCAGGATATTGCCCTCGCCGTCGGGCCGCTTTTGCAACTCCAGACTGAGGGTTTCGTAGCGAAAATCGGCCAGGGCATCCATTGCCATTCCAACGACGTCTTCGCGCGTTCCAAGGGTCTGCGCGAGTTCGGTGCCGGAATATCCCAGCCGGCCGGGACCTTCCGAATGCAGCGCCCCATTCGAGACGCTCATTCGGTTTCCTGCGATGGTCACTGGAATCCGTCCGCTGATCCGTCCTGTTCCGCTCAATCCATCGACGCCGATGAGCCGGAATATCTCGGCGAAATCAATGCGGTGAACGTCGATGCCGAACGCAAGGCGTCTTGAGGCCGAGGATGCATCCTCAAGATCGACCGGAACGTCCAGGGCCTGTAGCCGGCCGCCCGCGATGTCCACAGCGAACTTTTCCACAGTCATGTGCGAGGCGTCGCGAAGCTGGAAGGCCAGTTCCATGGGGGTGGCTTCCAGGCTGCGCGTCAGTATCACGGCCGTCAGCCGCTGGTGCGGCGGCGTCCGCGGATTCGCGAGCCCGTCGATCCGAACCGTTCCGTTCAGGGCGTTGATCCTGCCGTCGTTCAGGTCGAAATTCAGACGGTCGAAAGCAATCCTCTGGGTGGCGTCGATCCCGGCGTCGGTCCAGCGATAGTCGCCGTCGACCGAAACCTTTCCCTCAAAGCGGCTTGCGATCCCGGCGACACCGGGGAAAACGTCTTCAGGCTGGAGCCTATCCGGCTTGAAGGCGATATCGCCGGTGCGCAGAGAGGCTTTGCCGATGCCGGTCGAAAGATCGTGCCGGCCCTCGACGGCAATTGACAGCGGGGTGCCGGGACGCGTCAGCCGGGCATCGAAGGAAAATGCACTTCCATCCGCGCTGTGCACGGTTGCCCCGAGCGTGAGCGGGGCGAGGAAGGGCTTGCGGGAGGTCTGGCGAATCTCCCGGGCGTCGAGAGACGCCGTGATCGTGCCGCCATCCGATTGGAAGCCGGCGGATAGGTCGTTCAGCAGCATGCCCAGGTTCGGTACAGCGACCGAACTGTTGCGGATTGCGATATCGAGTGGCGCATCGTTTGCGCCGCTGCTGGCAACGGGGCCCAGCGCGGCACGGACCGTGCCGGCCCGTCCGGGTATGTGCAGCGTGGCGGGGAAGGGGGCGAGGCCGATCCGATACCGCCAGCGGGACGCCTCTGCATCCGCCGAGACCTGTGCGCCGTCCGGTCCGATAAACAGCGCCGTCGGCCCCACAAGGGAAATGCCGTTGGCAAACTTGGCCCCATCGAGGGTGATGCGGCTGCCCGGCGCCAGCGTTGCCTCCAGCCGTCCGGCCATCAGGTCGAGGGGGCGAGCGAGATGGCCGTCGATCCCGAGACGCAGCGTGCCGGCCTCTTCAAGCGAGGCGGGCAGCAGGGCGCGCAGGCGCCGCATGTCCAGTTTGGCGTCCATACGAAAGTCCGCAGGCTGCTCGAGCGTGTCTTCATGGGCATCGATCGCCGCTTCGATCAGTCCCCAGCCCCAGTCCAGGCGTGCCTGCGTTGCCCGCGATCGCCGTATCAGGCGGGCTTGAACGACACCCGCGTCCTGCGCCACGTCACCAAGCCGAAGACCGCGATGGATCAGCCTGGCCTGGATCCGTTGGGGAACCATCCGGTCCAGTTCGATGTCGGCGTCGAGCAACGCGCCTTCCGCGGATTGTTGCTCAAACTCGATCCGGTCGGCGTCGAAGACGGCCTGTGCTTTGAGCTTGCCGAAGAGGCTGCCTTCGACCGACACGAGGAGGGCGCCTGTGCCGACCTCAAGGTTGGGTCCCTTCGCCCCGCCATGGTCGAGCCGAAGATCGAGCGTCATGGACGACGTCAAATCTGCCGGCAAGGAGAGATCGCCTTCGATCCGCCCTGGCATGAACGAAATTTCGGACAGGGTACCGGCCTCGTACAGCAACGACCCGGACAGAGATCGGGCGCCGAAGCGGTCCTCCGACACTTCGAGCGACCCTGAAATACCTTGGAGATCGCGGTCTTCGGCGACATAGGAACCCGTGTCGAGTGCGATCCGCGCGTGAAGACGCCCGTCGGTATCGTAACCGCCGGAGATGAGACCTGTGCCCCGCAGCGTCCCGTCGAATACGAGCGCCGTGGCCTGCGTCGCGCCGGATATCGCGATGGCGCCAGTTGGATTGCGATCGAGATGGAGGTCGCCCGCCACCAGAAGAGACCCGTCAGGGACGGTGATATTGGCATCCAGGTCCCTCAGACGGAGACGGTTGAAGGGCAGGGCCGGGGCCGGGCCGCGCGGTTCCGGCGGGTTCTCGTCGACCTCGGAATCCAGCGGGTCGACGAAAGGACCGAAACTGCCGAGACCGTTGATGGTGAGCAGATTGCCGTTCCAGGCCGCGGAAAAGCGCAGGCCGTCGATCTCCGCTTCGCGCAGGCGGCCATGCTGCAGGTCGTCGATGGTGTAGCGGGCGAGCAGATGCGTTGCCGTTAAGCCCGGCGCGGCCCCGATCTGAACATTGCGAAGTTCCAGACGCGACAGATCCGCCGATACGACCTCAACATGCAGAGGGCCGTAGCCGACATGATCCGCCCAAGCCTCGATACCCCACTCCAGAAGAGTGAGGCGGGCCTGCCAAAGCGCAAACGCGGCGAGCGTAAGGATGGCGCCGACGATCCAGGGCCAGCGCCGCCGCCCGCGAGGAACAGGAGGATCCGCCGTCATTCAGTTCAGCATGGTAAACGAAAACGGCCGGGACTTTGAGGGAGTCCCGGCCGGTTCGCAACCGCTGGCGGAAAGATTCAGCCGATGGCCTTGGCGACCGCGCGCTTGGCCATGACGCCGATCAGGTGCGCCCGGTAATCCGGGCTCGCATGGATGTCGCCGTTCAGGTCGTCGGGCGGCACGGTCACACCGGCAATGGCATCGGGGGTAAATGATTTCTGCAGTGCCGCTTCCATGTCCGCCACGCGGAAGACGCCGTCATTGCCGGCGCCCGTGACGGCCACCCGAATTCCGTCCGCCGTTTCGGCGACGAAGACGCCGACCATCGCATAGCGCGAGGCGGGATTCGGGAACTTCATGTAGGCCGCGCGCTTCGGCTTCGGAAAGCGGATCGCGCGAATAATCTCACCCGGCTCCAGCGCCGTTTCGAACAGGCCGACGAAGAAATCGTCGGCGGCGATCTCGCGGGCCGTCGTCACGATGGTGGCGCCGAGACCGAGGCAGGCGGCGGGATAGTCTGCGGCCGGATCGTTGTTCGCGACCGAGCCGCCGATGGTGCCGCGATGGCGGACCTGGGAATCGCCGATATGCCCCGCGAGGTCGGCCAGGGCAGGGATGGCGGCGCGGACCGCATCGGAGGCGGCGACGGTGCCATGCGTCGTCATCGCCTTGATCGCCAGCACATTGCCGTTCACGGCGATGCCGCGAAGGTCGCCGATCGCGCCCAGATCGACGATGTCCGACGGCCGTGCCAGTCGCTGCTTCAGCGTCGGGATCAGCGTCATGCCGCCGGCCACCAGCGTCGCATCCTCGCTGCCGGCGAGCGTTTTGGTGGCGTCGTCCAGGGAGCCCGGACGGTGATACTGGAAATCGTACATTCGGTCTTCTCCTCGCGCGTCTCGGTCTGCCGGAATGCGGCTATTCCGCAGCGGCCGCCTGGGTCTCGTTGATTGCCCGCCACACCCGTTCGGGGGTTGCAGGCATGGGAATATCGGTCACGCCGAAGGACGACAAGGCGTCGACGACGGCATTGATGACGGCTGGCGGCGAGCCGATCGCGCCGACCTCGCCGCAGCCCTTCACGCCCAGCGAATTATGCGTGCAGAGCGTGGTTTCCGTACCGACATGCATCTGCATCGGCTGGTCGCTCGCGCGCGGCATGCAATAGTCCATGAAGGAGCCGGTGACGAGCTGGCCGTCCGCGCCGTAGACGCAACCTTCCAGCAGGGCCTGCCCGATGCCCTGGGCCACGCCGCCCTGGACCTGTCCTTCGACGATCATCGGATTGATCACACGGCCGACATCGTCCACGGCGGTGAAGCGCACGACTTCGGTCCGGCCCGTGTCGGGATCGACTTCGACCTCGGCGATATGGCAACCGGCGGGATAGGTAAAGTTCATGGGGTCGTAGAACGCCTGTTCGTCCAGTCCCGGCTCCAGCCGGTCATGCGGGAAATTGTGCGGCACATAGGCGGCCAGCGCAATCTGTCCCAGCGTCATGGACTTGTCTGTCCCTGCGACCTTGAACACCCCGTCCTCGAAGACGACATCGGATTCCGACGCCTCCATGATATGGGCCGCGATGATCTTGGCCTTGTCCGTGACCTTGCCGATGGCGCGCATGATCGCCTCGCCGCCGACGGCCAGGGAGCGCGAGCCGTAGGTCCCCATGCCGAATGGAATTTTTCCGGTATCGCCATGCACGATCTCGACGCTCGACATCGGGATGCCAAGTTTGTCCGAGACGAGCTGGGCAAAGGTCGTTTCATGCCCCTGGCCATGGCTGTGCGAGCCGGTGAAGACGGTGACGCTGCCCGTCGGATGCACGCGGACCTCTGCCGCCTCGAACAGGCCCGCGCGGGCGCCGAGCGAGCCGACAACCGCCGAGGGAGCGATGCCGCAGGCCTCGATATAGGTGGAATAGCCGATGCCGCGCAGCTTGCCGCGCGCCTTCGCTTCCGCCTGCCGGGCGGCGAATCCGGCGACATCGGCCGCGGTCAGGGCTGACTGCAAGGTGGCGCCGTAATCGCCGCTGTCATACTGAAGCGCGACCGGTGTCTGGTAGGGAAAGGCGTTGGCGGGGATGAAGTTGCGCCGACGCAGTTCGACCTGCCCGATGCCTGTTTCCCGGGCTGCCCGGTCGATCAGCCGTTCCAGCAGGTATGTCGCTTCCGGACGGCCCGCACCGCGATAGGCATCGACAGCGGCGGTGTTGGTGAAGACCGCCTTCACCTCGCAATAGATCGCGGGCGTCGTGTACACCCCGGCCAGCAGAGTGGCGTACAGGTAGGTCGGGACGCAGGGGGCGAAGGTCGAGAGATAGGCGCCCATATTCGCCACGGTGCGCACGCGCAGGGCCAGGAACCGGCCATCCTTGTCGAGCGCCAGCTCCGCATGGCTCACATGGTCGCGTCCATGCGCGTCGCTGAGGAAGGATTCCGACCGGTCGGCGGTCCATTTGACGGGACGGCCGACACGCTTTGCCGCCCAGGTCACGAGCGCTTCTTCGGCATAGTGGAAAATCTTCGACCCGAAGCCGCCGCCGACATCCGGCGCGACTACGCGCAGCTTGTGCTCCGGAATGCCCAGCACGAAGGCACCCATGAGCAGGCGGATGACGTGCGGGTTCTGGCTGGTGGTGAACAGGGTATGCTCGCCGGTCGCGCGGTCGAACTCGCCGATTGCCGCCCGAGGCTCCATCGCATTTGGGATCAGGCGGTTGTTCACGATGTCGATGCGGGTAATGTGCGCTGCCTTGGCAAAGGCCGCATCGGTCGCTGCGGAGTCGCCAATATGCCAGTCGTAGCAGAGGTTTCCGGAAACGCCTTCATGTATGGCGGCGGCTTCCGGAGACGTCGCAGCGGCCAAATTCAGGACCGCCGGCAAGGGAGTGTAGCTCACCCGGATCGACTCTGCGGCATCGCGAGCCTGTTCCCAGCTTTCCGCGATCACCACCGCGACCGGATCGCCGACGTGCCGAACCTTACCCTGAGCCAGCACAGGATGTGCCGGTTCCGCCATCGGGCTGCCGTCCTTGTTGTGGACCTGCCATCCGCAGGGAAGACCGTTGACGCCGGCATCGGCCAGATCGGCGCCGGTGAATACGGCCACCACGCCCGGCGCCTTGGACGCCGTGACTGTATCGATGGCGTCGATCCGCGCATGCGCATGCGGACTGCGCAGGAAGCAGGCATGCGTTTGGTTCGGTCGATTGATGTCGTCGGTGTATGTGCCTGGCCCGTGAGAAAGCGGAAATCCTCAACCCGCTTCACCGCGACGCCGATTCCGGTTCCGGTCATGGCCGCGCCTCCCTAGCTTTGGCTGCCGAGGGCGCCTTGTGGCGCCGCTTTCTCTTGGCCGCCTCGGCGGCGGCGGGGTGAC
>JBFWNZ010000182.1:0-7339 GCA_050250795.1 Alphaproteobacteria bacterium
TAACCTGGAAACGCCCCGAACGACGCTGGTCAGCGCCGTCCATTGATCGACAGGACCGGCGCCTCGATCATCTGACGCATCTTCGCGCCCAACGCCTCGACGGTGAACGGCTTCATGATGAGGTCGGTGCCGGCGTTGGTAATCGCCGCGCGATTGGCCGCGTGATCGGCATAAGCCGTCATGAACAGCACCTTCAAGCCCGCTCGCGATTTGCGGGCCGCGGCCGCAATCTCCGTGCCGCTCATTCCCGGCAACCCCATGTCGCTGACCACGAGATCGATCCTCTCGACGGACTCCAGGATCGACAGCGCATCCTCGCCGTTCTGGGCCACCAGGGCCCGGTAGCCGAGATCGGTCAGCGCCTCGACGACCATCATCCGGACCTGCGCATCGTCCTCGATCACCAGAACCGTCTCGCCCGCCCCGTGCAGTTCGCCGTCACGTTCCGGCATCGCGGCCTCGGGTTCGCATGCGGCTGCGGCCGGCAGCAGCAACTCGACCTTCGTGCCGTTGCCGGGCTCGCTTTCGATCCGGATATGGCCTCCGCACTGGTTGATGAAGCCATGCACCATCGACAAGCCGAGGCCAGTGCCCTCGCCCCTCTGCTTGGTGGTGAAGAACGGCTCGAAAACCTTCGACAGTACGTCCGGCGTCATGCCGAGGCCGGTATCCCGAACCGAAATGCTCACGAACGCGCCTCCGGCCCCACCGCCCCGCAGCAGCGGGTCCCCGGGTCCGACCTGAAGCATCGAACTCGCGATGCATAACCGACCGCCCTCGGACATGGCATCGCGGGCGTTGATCGCCAAGTTCAGGATCGCATTCTCCAGCTGATTGGCATCGGTCGACGCAAAACCCGGTGCTGCGTCCAGATGCATCTCGACGGCGATGTTCTCGCCCATCGTCCGTTCCAGCAGGATGCCCATGGACTCGACGACCGCGTTCACATCGACCGCGCGGATGTCGAGCGACTGGCGGCGGCCGAAGGCAAGCAGCCGGGAGGTCAGCGACGCCGCCCGGTCGGCCGAGGTCAACGCCGCATCGATATACTTTCCGGCCTCGCCGAAGCGGCCGGCCGCGATCCGCCGCTCCAGCAGGTTCAAGGCCCCGATGATGCCGGCCAGCATGTTGTTGAAATCATGTGCGATACCGCCGGTCAGACGGCCGATGGATTCCATCTTCTGGGCCTGAAACAAGGCCGCACGCGTCTCCTCAAGCTCGCGAGCCGCATTCATCCGCTCGGTGATGTCGCGGGTGATCTTCGCATAACCGGCGATCTCGCCATCCGCATCGTGGATCGCATCGACGACAACATTGGCCCAGAACCGGCTGCCGTCCTTGCGGACCCGCCATCCTTCCTTCTCGTACTTGCCCGCATCGCGCGCCGTGGCCAGCGCGCGCTCCGGCGCACCGGCGGCACGCTCCCCGGGACAATAGAATACGGAAAAGTGCCGCCCGATGATTTCGTCCGCCGTATAGCCCTTGATCCGCTCCGCACCGGCATTCCATGTCGTGACATATCCCTGCGGATCGAGCATGCAGATGGCATAGTCGACGACGCTCTGAACCAGAATCCGCGCATGTTCCGCGGCGGCATGGGCGGCGGTCCGCTCCGCGTCCAGACGACGTTCCTCCGCCTCCATCAGCCGGCGGCGCAGCAAGGCACGCAATCGAATCCGCAGCACATCCGCATCGGCGGTGCCGCCGACAACGTCGTCCGCGCCGGCATCGAAGGCCGCCTCCACCTCGCCGCCGCTGCCGGAATGGCCGCCGACGCCGACCAGCAGAAACGGGGTCATCCCGGCCGCGTCCGGCGTACGGCGGCCTCGAAGCCATTCGAGACGCTGTATCGCTTCGATCCCGTCGAATGCCGCATCCACGAGATTGACCACCACGCAATCGGCCGCACCGTCGATGGCGAGTTCGCGCACCGCGTCGTCCGGTGCCGTCACCGCATGCGACATGAAGCCTTCCTGCCCCAGAACCCGGCTGAAATGCATGCCGAATGTGGGGCTGCTGTCGAGCAGCAGGACACGCGGCTGGCGAAATTGCGTACCCTCCGACATCGCGGCCCCGCGGTTGCCGCGCAGCAAGGTCGCCGCCCGCAACATCAGCTCGCGATAATCGCGCGTTTTCGGCACATAGGCGTCGGCGCCGCTTTCGAGACCCGCCTGCTCGCCGCCGCTTTCACGCGCGCCGGTCATCAGCAGCACCGGTACGGCGCGCGTGCGGCTGTTCAGCCGAAGCTGGCGCGTAAACTCGCGGCCGTCCATCTGCGGCAGGTGCAGATCCGCGACGATCAGATCCGGGATGCGGAGGTTCAGCAGGTCCATGGCCGCTTCCGCGCTGGCCGTGCGCTCGACCTCGTAGCCTTTTTCGACAAACAGATTGCCGATCTGCAACGCCTGCACGTCGGAGTCCTCGACGAGCAGGATATGGGGCGACGGAGACCGGGCCCGGTTCATGACTCGGCCTCCGCGACGGCGCCGATCAGCTTTGCCGCAATGGCGTCGAGCGGCACCGATTCGCACGCAGCCCCCAGCCGGACGGCGGCGGCGGGCATCCCATAGACGACGCAGCTGCTCTCATCCTCCGCAAGAGTAAGACCGCCGGCCTGGCGCATCTCCAGCAGACCGCGCGCACCGTCCTCGCCCATGCCGGTCAGCAGCACGCCCATGCCCTTCGGGCCCAGCACGGACGCCAAGGAGCGGAAGAGCACCGTGGCCGAGGGCCGCTGGTTGCCGAGCGGAGGCTCGTTGCCGATCCGCAGCAACCCCGCGCTGGACAGAGTCAGATGCCGGTCCCCCGGCGCGACATAGACGCAGCCGCGCACCGGCCGCTCGCCCTCAGCCGCGATGCGGACATCCAGCGCCGTCTGTCCGTCCAGCCACTCGGCGAAGCCCGCCATGAAGGCACCGCCCATGTGCTGGACGACCAATAACGGCACGGGAAACGTCGCCGGCAGCGCGCCCAGCAGGCTCGCCAACGCCGGCGGTCCGCCGGTCGAGGCGGCGAGCGCGATCATGCTCGGCCGTGCCGTCCCCACCACCGGCGCGATCCCGACGCGACGCTGAGCGGATCCCCGCTGCCGGATGACCGGCACTTCGCTCATGATGGCAAGCTGGGTTGCGATGGTGTCCGCGACCTCCTCATAGGCCGCCGCACTCGGATCGACCGGCTTTTCCACCACCGTCAGCGCGCCAGCCTTCAAGGCATTCAAGGCGATCCCGAGCTGGCTGTCATGGACGCTGCCGGCGATCACGACGATCGGCGTCGGGTGTTCCGCCATGATCCGGCGCGTGGCTTCGAGCCCGTCCATCCCAGGCAGGCGAATATCCATGGACACCACGTCCGGACGGATGCTCGGAATCGAGTCCAAGGCTTCTTCGGCATTCGCGCAGACCGCGACGAGCTTGAGCCGCGGATCGCGTTCGACGATGTAGCAAAGAAGGGTTCGGACCGTCGGCGAATCCTCGACGATCATGACCCGGACCGGCGGTTTGGCCACACCCGTCACAAGAGCTGTCCTATCGTGCTGAGCAGCTCGCGTTGATCGAAGCGTTGCTTCACCAGATAGGCATCGGCCCCCAGTTCCAATCCCCGCCGAACGTCGTCGGGATCGGCCCGCGATGTCATCAGGACAACCGGAACGGTCGACAGATGCGCGTCGCTCTTCAGCGCCTGCAACAACTGAAATCCATCCATCCGCGGCATTTCGACATCCGCCACGATCAAATCCACAGGCGCAGCGCCCGAGCGCAGGCGAGTCAATGCATCCAGACCGTCCACGCTCAGCAGCACGCGATAGCCCTGCGCTTCGAGGATGCTCTTTTCGAGGGTGCGGGTGGTAATGGAATCGTCGACAACGAGTATTGTCGGGATCGCACGCGACGCGTTCATCGCGACGGACTCCGACCCTGCGGCATCCACCACCTCGCCACGCTCATAGCGGTTCAGCACCGCTTCCGGCCCCAGAACGATCGCCACCTCTCCCCCTTCCACCTGCGCAGCGCCAAGGACAAGGTCGGACACCTGTCCGCCAATCCCGACCTCCGACAGCGTCGTCGTCCGCACATCATCGACCCGATCCACCGCAACGCCGAGCCGGCGTTCCCCATCGCGGAGAAGGATCAGGTTGACCATTCCGGCCTCAGCGGGCATGGGCGCAGGCCGGCCGAGAACGGTCGATAGAACAACGACCGGAACGGGAATTGAGTTCCCTTCGGCATCGATGCGGCAGACCGGCCGCCCATCGACGACCTCCAGGGACTCGAGCGCGATCCGCAATATGCGGTCGACGCCCCGCGTCGGCATGCCATAGAGGGCTTCGCCCGCGACGGCCAGCAGGATCGGCTGCCGCGCCACGCTGAGCGGAACGGCAATCTCGACGGTCGTCCCGGCCGGGAAGCGCCGAAGCATGCGGGCGCTGCCTCCGGCAGCCTTTGCAGCCTCCGCCACCACGGACAAGCCGACCCCCCGACCGGCGATCACGTCGATGCCGTCGGCTGTCGAGAAGCCCGGCTCGAAGACCAGCGCAAGCAGCTGATCGGGCGCCGGCGCCGCACGCAGTGCGGGAGAGAGCAGCCCCCGCCGACGGGCGGTCTCGGCGATCCGGTCGAGATCGGGCCCCGCCCCGTCATCGTACACCGACAGACACAACATGCCGCCGCGCAGAACTATCCGCAGCCCGATGGCCCCACGGGGCGGCTTGCCCTTGCGCGTGCGCACCGCCGCCGGCTCGATGCCATGCGCCAGGGCGTTCCGGAACAGATGGATGACCGGATCGCGCAACCCCTGCAGCAATCCGCGATCCGCTTCGACGGTGAGGCCATCGACCTCGACATCGACGTCGCGCTCCATCTCCTCGGCAAGATCGCGGACCATGCGGCCAAGGCCGGAAAACACGTCCGCGGCCGGAACCAGCGCGATGCGTTCGATCTCCTCGCGCACGCGGCCCGCCGCCTGGGCAATGCCCCAGGCCGCCGCCGCCTGTTGCCGCGAGGCCGCCCCGAGCGCCCGCAACAACGCCCGGCTGTCCGGCTCAAGCGCCGATAGCCGCTCCGCCAGAGCGGGCGCGAGCCGCGCGGACATGCGGCCGGCCTCCTCAAGCCTGCGCGTCAGGGCCCGCGCCTGACGGTGAATATCCTGCAAGGCCTCGGCGAGGCCCTCGACCGCACCCAGATCGCCCGACAAGGCATGCATGGAGGACGACAGCCGGGCCATCTGCGCGGCATCCACGCGCAAATATTCCGCGAGTTCCGTCCCGATCTCCGCAGCCGGCATCTCCTGGCGCTGCGCGGCGACCAGCCCCTCGATCGCGTCGAGTTCCCGCTCGACCTTGGCGAGATCGCGCGTACTCGGACGGCCATCGCCGGTCAGAAAACGCTCGAAGAAGGTCTCCAGAGCGTGCGATGCGTCCTCGACGTCGGTCAGGCCAACCGCGCGCGCCGCCCCCTTCAGGCTGTGAACCCGACGAAATGCCTGCCGCACATCCAGGCGCATGCCGTTGCGGGCTGCAGCCAACTGTTCGCGGATCGCGTCCAGATGCTCGCGATGCTCCACCTCGAAGGCGGCAAGCAGCTGCTTGAGAATGTCCGCCACGGACCGATCCTCAGACGCGATATCGCTCGGCAAGCACCAGAAGCTGCTGCGCCAATCCGGCCAGATTGCCCGCAGCCTCGTCGAGCTGGCGCGTACCCGCCGCCGTCTGCTGGCTCGCCTGGCGGATATTCTGCAACGCGCCCATCACCTGCTCGATTCCCAACTGCTGCTGATTGGTCGAGGCCACGATCTGCTGAAAGGTCTGCACGCTTTCCTGGATGCGCGCCGTGATCTCCCCGATCGTGCGCTGGGTCGTCCCGGTCCGGTCCTTTCCCGCCGCCACCCGCTTCATGGCTTCCTCGGCCAGCATGACCGACGCGTTGATGCCGCGCTGCACGTCGCTCAGGATGGAGCGTACCTGGTTCGTGGCATCCTTCGCCTGATCGGCCAGCAACTTCATCTCCGCGGCCACAACCGCGAAGCTGCGCCCGTTCTCGCCCGCCGCCGCTGCCTCGATGGCCGCGTTCAACGCCAGAAGATGCGACCGTTCCGAGATGTCGTTGACGGTGGCGATGATCTCGCCGATGGCCTGGGTCTTTTCGCTCAGCGCGACGATATTCTGCGCGACGGCATCCGCCTGCTCATGGATGGCATCCATGACCCGGGCCGTCTCGTCCACCGCCCGCAACCCTTCCGAGGAAGTGTTCGCCGTTGCCTGGGCCGAGGCGATCACCTCTTGCGCGCGCTTCGTGACCTGGGCGCCGGCATGGGTGATCTCGTCCACGGTGGCCGCCGTTTCCTGGACCGCGGCAAGCTGCTCCTCGACGCTGGCGGCCTGCTCCTGGGTCGAGGCGCGGATCTCCGCCGCCGCCGCGTTCAGGTTCGCCGTCGCCTCACGGCTCTGCCGCGCCAGCAGCGTGAGACCGTCGACCATACGATTGAGGTTCACCCCCAGGCGCCCCACCTCGTCAGGCCCCGTGGCCGCTGCCTGACCGCCCAGGTCGCCATGGCCGACGCGCTCGACGAAATCCATGAAGGCCTGGAGCGGACGCACGATTGAATTGCGCAACAGGACCGTGATGACGATTCCCGCCGCCACCGCGAGAACGAGCACGAACAGGGTCGACAGCCGGCTTTGCTCATAGACGGCATCGACACCCTGCTGGCCGGCCGCCACGACCTCGTCGATCACGGCGCGCGACTGGTCCATCAGCCGCGCGAACTCGGCGCGATGCCCGGAAAGGGACGCCTCCTGCGCGAGGGCGGCGTCGAGATTGCCCTGCGCCATGGCCTCGAACTGGCGCTGGGACGCGGTATAAAGGCCGCGCAACTCGGTCGATGCCTGGTTGAGCAACTCGCCGATCCGGGCCCAGGACCGTGCCCGCTCGGGCGAGGTCGCAAGCGTGCGGTACTCCTCGGCCAGCGCAATGGCACGGGCCAGCGCCGCCGCCGTCTGTTCCGACTGGCGGCGCCAGCGGGTCACAATCTCCGCGACATCCGCGTCCGCACGCCCCAGGCGCACTGCCATCGCCGCGCGCATGCCGTCCTCACGGATGCTGCGCGTCTCGGCCTGCGCATCGGCGACGATGAACAGGTTGCGGATCATGGCGAGGTCGCGTGCCACGATGGTTTCCGTCGCGCTCCGCACCTCGCCGACCTGGATGAGGCTGTACACGCCCAGCACGACGATCAGCACGATGACGGCGCCGAAGCTGAGGACCAATCTGTTTGCGATCGTCACGTGTTTCGGCTCCAGTTATGAAGGTGGAAGCGTCTCGGCAGAAACAAGCCGGTCGAG
>JBFWNZ010000183.1:0-2016 GCA_050250795.1 Alphaproteobacteria bacterium
TTACCTGTGATCCGCGCCCACTGCCTCGGCGACGCTGGCGAATTTGTCGGCGCGCAGCTTCGCCGCCAGTTCCGCCTTCACCCGCTGCACCAGCGCCGGGCCGTGGAACACCAGCGCCGAATAAAGCTGCACCAGCGAGGCGCCGGCCCTGATCTTGGCATAGGCGTCGGCCCCGCTGGCGATGCCCCCAACCCCGATGATGGGCAGCGTGCCGCCGGTCAGCCGGTACATGTCGGCCAGCACGGCGGTGGAGGCGTGCAGCAGCGGCGCACCGCTGAGGCCGCCTGCCTCGGCGGCCCAGTCGCTCTTGAGGCTGCTCGGCCGGGCGATGGTGGTGTTGCTGACGATCAGCCCGTCCACGCCGCGCTCCAGCGCCACCTCGGCGATATCCTTCTTGTCGGGATCGGTCAGGTCGGGCGCCACCTTGATCAGCAGCGGCGGGCGCGGCCGGTCGCCGGCACCCTCGCGCATCGCCGCCTGCACGACGCCCAGCAGGTTGAGCAGCGCCTCGCGCCCCTGCAGCGCACGCAGCCCCGGCGTGTTGGGCGAGGAGACGTTGACGACAAGGTAGTCGGCCAGCGCCGCCGTCCGCCGCGCGCCCTCGGCGAAGGCGGCGGCGGGGTCCGGCGCGTCCTTGTTCATGCCGACATTGATGCCCAGCACGCCCGGCAGCGGCGCTCCGCCGCGCAGGCGGCGCAGCCGCCGCACGACACGGTCCAGCCCCTCGCTGTTGAAGCCCAGCCGGTTGATGACGGCGCGGTCCTCGGGCAGGCGGAACAGGCGCGGTTGGGGATTGCCCGGCTGCGGCCGCGGCGTGACCGTGCCGATCTCGACGAAGCCGAAGCCCATCCGCAGCAGCGGCCGCACGGCGACCGCGTTCTTGTCGAATCCGGCGGGCAGGCCGACCGGGTTGGCGAATCGGCGGCCCCAGACCTCGGTCGCGAGGATGGGGTCGTCGGTGCCGCCTGGGCGCGGGCCGAAGCCGCTGCGCAGGGCCGCGAGGGTGAGGTTGTGCGCGCGTTCGGGGTCGAACATCGACAGCACGCGCAGCGCAAGGTCGGTGGCGCTCATGGCTGGGCCTCGTCGAGCGGGGGAAAGACATGGCGGCCGTCGGTGCCGAGCGGCAGCGGCTTCGCCCAGGCGATCTGCGCCAGCGGCAGCTCGCCATAGAGATGCGGGAACAGCTTGCCGCTGCGCGACGGCTCCCAGCGCAGGGCTGCACCCAGCCCGTCGGCCGGCACCGCCAGCAGCACCAGGTCCGGCTCGCCGGCCCGATGGATAGCGGCGCTGTCGGCGATCTGGACCGCGGTGGAGAAATGCAGGAAACCGTCGGCGCGGTCGGCCGGGCGCCCGCGATACACGCCGTCCGCCTGGGCCTCGGCCCAGGCCGGCTGCTTGGCGAGATGATAGATCATGGTCATGCGCCGGACGTTACAGCAGGGGTCGTCCGGGCCACAACGCATGAGACGGCAATTCCGCCTCACCGCCGTTCAGGCGCTGCCGCCCTCGCGGCTCTGCACCGAATCCAGCTTGCCCTCGATCCGCACCAGATGCTGGGTCAGGCGGCGCTCCACGTCCTTGAGATAGGGCACGGAGACATAGTTCTTGGCGACGTCGAGCTGGACGCGCGCCGATTCGGCATGCAGGGCGGCCACCGCACCGTCCAGGTCGCGGCGCAGCCGGCCCAGGTCGCGGTCGATGTCCTGGCGGTTGCGCCAGATGAGCCAGAACAGGGTGCCGATCGCCGGCAGTTCGACCACGGTGATCCACCAGGAGAAATCGGCCGTCCAGACAGGCGGCATGGGATGGTTCCTTTCGGTTCGGATAGGGTCAGATTTCGAATCGGTCGTCGGCGACCAGGGTGTCGGGATGGCGCCAGGGCCTGCGCGCGGCCGGCGGCAGGCGGTGCAGCCGGACCGGCTCGGCCAGCAGGCAGCCGGCCACCGCGTCCAGCCCGTCGTCGCTGCCGGCGCGTTCGGCGCCGTCGGGCCGCCATTCGCGCATCTCCATGGCGAA
>JBFWNZ010000183.1:2116-7330 GCA_050250795.1 Alphaproteobacteria bacterium
CGGCCGGCGGCAGGCGGTGCAGCCGGACCGGCTCGGCCAGCAGGCAGCCGGCCACCGCGTCCAGCCCGTCGTCGCTGCCGGCGCGTTCGGCGCCGTCGGGCCGCCATTCGCGCATCTCCATGGCGAAGGGCGTGTCCCAGACCTGGGCATGGGCATACAGGTTGCGGGCCGCCAGCACGGCGTCGAAGGCACCGGCGATGCGTAGCGCCTTGGGCATGCGGCTCGCCGTCTCGACCACCGCGCAGCCGACCCCCGCCGCCGCCAGTTCCCGGCGCAGCAGCGAGGGCAGGAAGCGGCCGACGCCGTTGGTCTCGACGGTGACGGCCGGCACGAAGGTCTCGGCGGCCAGCGCCGCCACCTGCCGGCATTGCAGGACGGCATGCGTCTCGCCGCCCTGCGGCACGGTGGCGAGATAGCGCAGCCGGTGCAGCCAGTAGCGCCCCTCGGCATCGGTGTAGAGGACGGCGGCGACGCTGCGGTCGCCGCCCTGGGCGCCGAAGGCCGGGTCCCACCAGCAGGTGGCGGAGACCAGCGCCCGCCCCTGCAGCGACAGTTCGACCAGCCCGTTGCGCTCGGCATAGGCCAGGTCGTCTTCGTAGCGGCAGAGCAGGTCCGGGTCGAGCCGTCCGCCGGCGGGCAGTTCGGGGATCAACTGCATCTGCGAGCGGAACTTCGACGGCCCGTGGCGCCGCCGCAGCGCCGCCACGGCGGCGGCGTCGAACCGCTCGGGCCAGGTGCTGCGCCCGGCCGTGTCCAGCAGCGGCAATGCGAGCCGCGCGAAACCGTCGAGAAAGGGCTGCGTCTCGCCCGTCTCGGCCCGCGCCGTATCGGCATAGAGGCTGTAATAGCTGTGCGGCGTACCGGCATAGAGCTGCATGCCGCCCGGCACCAGGATGTAGTCGATCTCGGCCAGCCGCTCGCGCAGGTCGGCGCGCTTGGCGGCCGTGTCGCAGGTGTTCGGCACCTCGACATCGTCGCAGATCACGATATCGGCGCGGCTGCCGGTGACGTTGGCGCCGATGCCGCGCGCCAGCACCGACGGGTCGCGCAGCTCGCGCGGCCGCGCGATGGTGAAGCGGTCGGCGGCCCATTGCTCCAGCCGCCGCGGTTTGAGATGCGGGGTGAAGGGGTGGCGCTCCAGGATGCGGCGGATGTTGCGCACCATCTTGGCCGCCAGGTCGCCCTCCGCCGCCAGAACCAGGATGCGCAGATCCGGATCGCACAGCAGCAGCCAGGCGCAGAACAGCCCGACCAGGGTCGACTTGCCGCTGGCGCGGAAGGCGAGCAGCAGCAGCCGCGTGTCGCCCGCGGCGCGGCGCCGGGCCAGCCACCGGGCGATGCGCCGGTGCAGGGCCGGCGTGTCCATTCCCTGCACCGCGTTCCAGGCGACGATGAATTCGAGAAAGGTGACGGGTTCGCGCGGCTCAGCCCTCGGCGTCGCCGTCATCGGCCGCCTCCATCCGGGCGATGGCGGCCCGCGCCTGGGCCAGCAGCGGACCGGCCGGGTCGTCCGGCGTCTCTGCCCCGCCTGCCGCTCTGTCCTCGGCGGGCGGCAGCACGCCCGCCGCGATGCGGACCAGATGCTCGATATGGCCCAGCGTCGCCTTGGCTGCCGTCTGGCGTGCGGCGCGCTCCTTGTCCTCCTGCGGCATGTCCATCGTCACCAGGTCGCGATACTGCGCCAGCACCGTCTCGACCAGGCCGGGCAGGTTGCGGGCCAGCATCGCGCGCAGGGATTCCGCCGTCGCGGGGGTCACAGCTTCACCTCGACATTGACGATCAGCGCCGGCGGCAGGGTGGGCAGCGCCGTGCCGCCGCCCGTTGCACCGGTGCTGCCGGACATGGCGTGGGTGTGGGCGCCGGCGGCGCCGGTCGACAGGCCGCCGGACGGGCTTTCGCCGGACAGCGCGGCGGGGTCGCCGCTGCTGTTGCCGGCGGGAACGCTGTGGGTGTGGTTGCCGGCGGAATCGGTGGCCAGCGTGCCGGCGCCGTGGCTGTGCGCGGGCAGATGCGTCTCGGCGATGCTGCGGTTCTGCGCGCCGCCCGCCGCGCCCAGCACGGTGCCGTCCAGTCCGCCGCCGGCTTCGGTCAGCAGGCCGGCCGCGCTGCCGCCCATGTCGTCGCGGCCGAAGCGGGCCCGGCCGCGCGCGCTGGGCAGGGTCAGCGGCTTGCCGGCCGCGAAGTCGGCCGCCGCGCTCTCGCCCCGGCCGCCATCGACGGGACACAGGCTATCGCCGCAATTGTCCCACAGCAGGGCATACAGCGCCGCGGTGTCCGCATGGGCGCGGGCATCGGCGCCCGAGCCGGCATCGCCGATGCTGCGCCCGTCCAGGAACAGCCAGCCCGCGGCGGGCGCGGGGCGCAGCGTGTCGCGGATGCTGCCGGTGGGCCAGCCGCCATCGGCGGCGATCTCCGCCAGCGCCGGCTGCAGGACCGCAAGGTCCGCCAGATCGCGCGCCGCGCTCATGGGCGGCCCTCCGCCCGGCGGGGGGTCGGGTTCGGCATGTCGTGTCTCCTTGGGTTGGGGCGAACGAAAAAGGCGCGACCCGTGGGGGCCGCGCCTGCGAAACCGGCGGACGATGCGCCCGCGGTCAGGTCATGAACGAGAAGTCGTAGCCGAAGGGGGCGTGCAGGCGCGCGATGTCGTGGGTCTCGACCTCACGGCGGACCATGTCCTGCAACCAGAGCGGCCACCCCGCAAAGGCCTCGGCCGGTGAGGGTGCGGGTTTGCCGCGACCGGTAGGATGCACGCGACCGTTCTGCCGACGGCGCTCTGAAAAGACCGTTCCGAGATAGGCCTGATCGTTCGCCATGTTGCTCCCAGTCAACATCGTCAGAAGCGACCGAAAATAGTCAGCATCAGACATCACCCGCTCCATCGGCACATGGGTGATTTCCGGAAAATCTACGAGCTCCCTTGTCCAGAGCCAGAAGTAGTCCAGTCCTTTCAAGGCCCAGAGCGTGTGCCGGTTGCGCGCATCCTGCCAATCGACCCCGTACCGTGCCGCGATGTCGTCTGCGACCGCCCGGAGTTCGTGAAAGGCGGCCTCCTTTGCGGTGTCCAGCGTCGCATCCAGGGCCATCCCGTCGATCTGGCGGCCAATGAACGCCTGGAACCGCGAGATCGGATGGCGGATCAGGTTCACGGCGACAGGCGACCGCAGAGATTCGCCGTTCCCTTGCATCGCCGTGAACGTATGGATGGTCAAGCCGTGGACGTTGCCTATGACGGGGGCGGGGAAAAAGCGCTTCAGTTCCTCGAAGGTCAGATCGTGTCGCAGCGGAATGCGCCGTGCGGGCACCGGGTGGTCTATGCCCTTCTCGGCCAGGATGTCTTGAACGAACTGCCGCGCCTTGGGATCGAACACGCCGAAGGGCACATCGTCGGCGCCTGCGATCCGCGGGCGCCAATTCGTCCTTAGGTCGTCCAACTCCACGTCCGAGAGTGCGGTGAAGGGATGATGTTCGTTCATCGAGACCACCGGGTGGTCGATGCCCATGCTGCAAGAGATGTCCGGATGCAGGTTCAGAGCTTCGGCCAGCCAGATGGAGCCGGCATTGCCCTGCGAGCAGAGTACGAAGTATTGGCTCCGGCCTGCCTCGGCAACTGCCGACGCCGGTATCGCTGGCGCGTGCGGACTGTTGCGGTTCAATGTCAGATGCCCGACGGTCATGCCGAAGGCGGCGTCGCCCGGATAAAGCAGGTTGCCGCCGCGGTAGGGCGAGAGCGAGACGGTGATCGTGCGGCAGGGCAGCGCGGCGGTTACGGTGCAATGGAACCGGCCGTCGCGGTCCGGTACGACGGAAGCATCCAGCAGGTGCACGCCGTCACCTTCCGGTGGCCTCGCGCTCGCCGCCGGTTTCAGACACAGATTGAAATCCACGATGACCCGATGCGTGCGCCCCGGCATGTCGAACATCGCGCAGCGCAGGCCCCCGACCCCCAGCGGCCGGACCAGGAAGGACAGGCGCCAGGGATGCGGCCCGTCGGCTTCGGCGTCGGCCTGGAACAGATGCTCCAGCGGCGTCCCGTCCATCGGCGCCTCGCGCAGCGTGGCGAAGGAGCCATCGACCGCATCTGGTCCGGCCGAAGCCGTCAGGGTCGCGTTTATCGCCTGCCAGCGCGTCGGCGGGATTGTATTATCCTTAGACGGTGAGGACGACGCGGATGGCGTGGGATGGGGCGGCGGAGGCGCAGTTTCCGCTGCGGCCACCATCCGTGCCGCGATCTTTTCCGTTTCAGGCATTTAGAGTCCCCGTTGCGACCGCCCATGGCTGGTCATGCAGGATACGAGCGGATGATCGATGCCGAGGCTGCGCGCGATGTTGGTACCGCGCTACGCTGTCGGTGACCCAGGGTGTCGCTGCGTGTCTTTGAGATACGATCAAGAAGGAGGCCGTTGTCTGCATGGCTTGTCTGCGTATCCGAGTAATGGCCGTTGATCTAGAGGCGGCTGGCGATCTTGAAATCAAACTCGGCATATGCTGAGGATGATCAGCCCCGTACAACCTCCTCAATGGTGTCTGCATGCTTGGTCAACACTACGTTGTCGCTAGCCTCGGCCACTCGGGCACGGCTTGGTTAGCGCATACCCTAACGGTTCAGCATCGGGGCTTCATCTGCCTTCATGAACCTCGCTTCTTAGCGGAGAGGGCCGAAGGTTGGCGGATCGGTTTAGGAGTAGACGTATCAGGAGAGTGGCTTACCCCTACTTGGCGATCAGACTGGTACCCTGCCTTTATTAAGGCGATGCAAGCGGTTTACCTCCATGTTGGAGACGTAGGATCTTGGTCTCTCCCAATGTTGCCGTATGCATTAGATAACCTGCTGAATAAGGATATAAAGGTCGTTTTATTAGTGCGTGATGGAAGAAGAACAGTCAGTTCTCTTAGTCGTTGGATTGAAAAGGTAGGGGACGAAAAAGAGCGAAAGAAGTGGCTTGTATCCCCGTCGTTCAATGCAAAGTTTCTTAATTATTATCCACCCCGAGTAGGGCATAGTTTGTTTCGATCTGTCTGCGTTTCTTGGGCGGAGAATATGCATTTTGACGCATGGATTCGCAAGAATAAGCCGGCTTCTCAATTTTATGTGGCAAGGCTGGAAGATTTAATAACAGACATTAATCCACTTTGTCGGTTTTTGTTTAATCGAGACCATCCCGAACCAGAAATGATTCTCTCTAATCCTGTCAACCAGCATTTGGACCCTGTTTC
>JBFWNZ010000184.1:0-7311 GCA_050250795.1 Alphaproteobacteria bacterium
CGTCCGCGCCGGCGCCGCTAGCGGCCGTTCTCGTCGTCTTCGCGGTCCGCGGCATGCGACGGGGCCTCGCCCTCATCCGCCGCCTCGGCATCCGCCTCGACGGCGTCGTCGTCTTCGGCCTCGTCCGCCTCGGCGTCATCCGTCGCGGCCTCGACCGACGCCGTCTCGTCCGCATCGCGCCGCGGGCGGCGGCGGCGGCGGCGGCGCTTGCGCCCGCCGTCGCCGGTCGTCTCTTCGGTCGCGGCGGCGGCGGCGGCCGGCGGCGGTGCCGTTTCTTCCTCCTCCGGCTCGGCGCGTTCGCGGATGTCGACCACCTCGATGCGGTAGTTCGGCGCCGTAAGGGTGTCGTCGGCCTCGAAGGTGACGGTGAAGTCGTAGCGGGTCTCGATCTCGGCCAGCGCCTTGCGCTTCTGGTTCAGGATGAACAGGGCGATCTCGGACGGCACGATGACCTTGACCCAGCTGGCCCGCTGGCGCAGGCCTTCCTCCTCGATGGCGCGCAGCATGTACAGGCCCGTCCACTCGATGGACCGGACGAAGCCCGTGCCCTGGCAGTGGCGGCACACCATGCTGGAGATTTCCATCAGGCTGGGCCGCAGGCGCTGGCGCGACATCTCCAGCAGCCCGAAATGGCTGATCCGTCCGACCTGGATGCGCGCCCGGTCGTTGCGCAGCGCCTCCTTGAAGCGCCGTTCGACCGCGTGGTTGTTGCGCGACTCCTCCATGTCGATGAAGTCGATGACGATCAAGCCGGCGAGGTCGCGCAGCCGGACCTGACGGGCGACCTCCTCGGCCGCCTCCAGATTGGTCTTGAGGGCGGTTTCTTCGATATGCCGCTCGCGCGTGGCCCGGCCCGAGTTGACGTCGATGGCGACCAGGGCCTCGGTCTGATGGATGACGATGTAGCCGCCGGACCGCAGCTGCACCTCGGGGCTGTGGATGCCGTCGAGTTGGGCTTCGACCTGATAGCGCTGGAACACCGGCACGCCGTCGCCCTTGTAGCGCTGCACGCGGCGGGCATGGCTGGGCATCAGGGCTTTCATGAAATCCTTGGCATGGCGGTAGCCGTCATCGCCGTCGATGAGGATTTCGTCGATATCCTTGGAGTAGAGGTCGCGGATCGCCCGCTTGATCAGGTTCGCTTCCTCGTAGATCAGGCTGGGCGCGGTGGATTCCAGGGTGGTGGTGCGGATGTCGTCCCACAGCCGCAGCAGGTAGTCGTAGTCGCGGCGGATTTCGGCTTTCGAGCGCTCCGATCCGGCGGTGCGCAGGATGACGGCCATGCCCTCGGGAATCTTGAGGTCCTCGATCACCGACTTGAGCCGCTTGCGGTCGGTGGCGTTGGTGATCTTGCGGCTGATGCCGCCGCCCTTGCCGGTGTTCGGCATCAGCACGCAATAGCGGCCCGGCAGCGAGAGATAGGTGGTGAGCGCGGCGCCCTTGTTGCCGCGCTCTTCCTTCACGACCTGCACCAGCATGATCTGCCGGCGCTTGATGACTTCCTGGATCTTGTAGCGCTGAACCCGCGAGCGGCGCGGCTCGACCGCCTCGAACTCGTCGCCGCCGACGACATCGACCGCCTCGCCGTTGCCGTTCTCGCCATCGGCTTCCGCGGCCGGCTGCTCCTCGGCGATCAGCTTTTCGCGGTCGGCGACCGGAATCTGATAGTAGTCGGGATGGATTTCGTTAAAGGCGAGGAAGCCGTGCCGGTTCCCGCCATATTCCACGAACGCCGCCTGAAGCGACGGTTCGACCCGCGTTACCTTCGCGAGGTAGATGTTGCCTTTGAGCTGTTTCCTGGCTTCGGTCTCGTAATCGAATTCCTCAAGCCGGTTTCCGTCCAATACGACCACCCGGGTCTCTTCCGGGTAGGCCGCATCGATAAGCATCCTGCGTGCCATTAGGTGTCTCCGACGCGCGTGGCCATGCACCGCAGCCGAAGCGGCGGTCCTGGCGCGCGTCCATGTCTGGCGAAGCCTGTGGCATCCGGGCGGCGCAGTGCCGCCGGCGACGCCGGTCGGCCATCGGCACGGCCGGCGCGCGATTGCTCCGGCTCCGGTCATTCTCGGAGCCGAATCTCGGGACAGGCTTCAACGATTGCATCAAAACGCGGTTTCTCTTCAACGCTGCCGCCGGGGCGTCCGACGTGTCCGCCGGGTCTCCCGCGGCCCTGTCACGCGCGCTTTCGCACGTCGATCCAGTGCCTTACGGCCGAAATTTGGGCGGCACGATCCGTCCGCGCCGCGCGGCCACTGCCTGACCGCGGCGCAAGCATAGACCGATGTTCCGGCGGTAGCAAGTTGCAGCGATACGGGACTTCTCGCGGGGAAAGCGCCGGTCGATCAAGCGCTTGGCGCGTGGAAAGGCGTTGCGGATCGGCGCCCGGCGGGGATATATGTAGCGTTGGCGAGGGCAGTCAGGCGCAAGATTGTGTGAGGTGATGGCGCGACTCGCAGCGCGGTGGGGACGGGTCCTGGCGATTCTGGCGGTCGTGGCCATGGCGGCCGCGTGGCCGGCGCGTGCGGCTGCCCCGACCGTGATCGAGGCACGAATCGGCATCGCCGCCGACGGCACGCGCTTCGTCATCGAAGCGACCGAAGCGCTGCCCTATCGCATCTTCACCCTCGCCGATCCCTATCGGGTGGTGATCGACCTGCCCGAGGTGGACTGGCGGGTCCCGGCGACGCCCATGAACGCGTCGGTGGGGGTGGTCGCCAACTATCGGTACGGCCTGTTCAAGCCGGGGCACAGCCGGATCGTCCTAGACCTGACCGTTCCCGCGACGATCAGCCGGCATTTCGCGATGACGCCGGCCGGCGGCAGCCAGCACCGCCTGGTGATCGATCTCGCCCCCATCGACGATGGCAGTTTCCGTCAGGCGATCAGCAAGGTGGTGACGCGGGGGTGGAGCGAACCCGGCCCCCTGCGCGACGCGCCCGAGGCGGTCGGCCGCTCGGCGCCCACGCCGGTTCCTGCGCCGGATGCGCGGTCGGGCCGCCGTACGGTGGTGATCGACGCCGGGCATGGCGGCGTCGATCCCGGCGCCATCGGGGCCAGCGGCACGTATGAGAAGCACGTCACCCTGGCGGTGGCGCAGGCGGTCAAGCGGACATTGGAGCGGACGGGCCGCTATCGGGTGGTGCTGACCCGCGACAACGACGTCTATGTGCCGCTGCGCGAGCGCTATCAGCGCGCGGAAACGGCCGGCGCCGAGTTGTTCCTGTCGCTGCACGCGGATTCCATCGACAACAGCGTCATCAGGGGCTCGTCCGTCTATTCGCTGTCCGAACAGGCCTCGGACCGCGAGGCGGAAGCCCTTGCGACCAAGGAGAACCGCTCCGACGTCATCGCGGGCGTCGATCTGTCGAACCAGTCCGATGCGGTGGCATCCTTCCTGATCTCGCTGCGGCAGCGCGAGACGATGAACGAATCCGCAGTTTTTGCGCAGACCCTGATCGGCGAGTTGAAGGACCAGATCCTCGTGCTGCGCAACACGCACCGTTTCGCCGGCTTCGCGGTGCTGAAATCGCCGGACGTTCCCTCGGTTCTGGTCGAGTTGGGGTATCTGTCGAACCGGCGCGACGAAAAGGAATTGAACACCGATACGTTCCGCAGTCGCGTCGGCCAGGCGGTGCTGCGGGCCGCCGATGCGTATTTCGCGCGCAAGGACCGCTTGAGCCGGTCTTAGTCCCGCCTTATTTCTGGCAGAGCATGCCCGTTGCGGGCATCGGCATGGCGCCGCCGGACATGCACGGCCGCCCGGACAGGATACGGTATGGTCAGAGTACTGGTTTACATGCTTTCGGGGCTCATCGGCCTGGCGATCATCGGCGCCGGCGGGGCGGCCTTCATGCTGTGGCGGTATGGTCGGGACCTGCCGGACTATACGCAGCTTGCGCGCTACGAGCCGCCGACCGTGACCCGCGTGCATGCCGGCGACGGACGCATGATCACCGAATACGCGACCGAGCGCCGCGTGTTCGTGCCCTATGCGGCGATCCCAAAGCACGTGGTCGAAGCCTTCGTGGCCTCCGAGGACCAGAACTTCTTCACCCATTCGGGCGTCGATCCGATGGCGCTGATCCGCGCGGCCGTCACCAACCTGGTCCATATGGGCAGCAACCGGCGCCCGGTCGGCGCGTCGACGATCACCCAGCAGGTGACCAAGAATTTCCTGCTGACCAACGAGGTGTCGATCGAACGCAAGATCAAGGAAGCGATCCTGGCCTTCCGCATGGAGCAGGCCTTTTCCAAGGAACGCATCCTCGAACTTTACCTGAACGAGATCTATCTCGGCTACGGCTCCTACGGCGTTGCGGCGGCGGCGCTGAACTACTTCAACAAGTCGCTGGACGAACTCACGATCGCCGAGGCGGCCTATCTGTCGGCGCTGCCGAAGGCGCCCAACAACTATCATCCGATCCGTGCGCACGATGCCGCCGTGGCGCGCCGCAACTGGGCCATCGGCCGGATGCAGGAAGAGGGCTATATCGACGCGGCCACGGCGCGCCTGGCGCAGGCGGAGCAGCTGACCGTGGTGCCGCGCGAGGCGACGCAGATCGTCGAGGCCGACTTCTTCCTGGAAGAGGTCCGCCGCGACCTGGCATCGAAGTTCGGCGACAAGGGGCTGTACGAAGGCGGCCTGTCCGTCCGCACGACCCTGGACCCGCAGTTGCAGGCCATTGCCGACGAGGCGCTGCGCAACGGATTGCGCGCCTATGACCGCCGGCATGGCTGGCGCGGCGCGGTCGCGCGCGTCCCGATGGACAGCAACTGGCTGGCGCGCCTGCGCGAGGTGCCGCCGCCGGCCGGCATCGGCAAATGGGAACTTGCCGCGGTCCTGAAGGTCGAGGAGACGAGGGCGACCATCGGCCTGCGCGACGGCGCGACCGGCACGATCCCCTTCTCGGACGTGAAATGGGCCCGCCCGCCCTTGCCGGAGGGCGAGGTCGGTCCGGCGGTCCGCCGCATGGGCGACGTGGTCGCGCCGGGCGACGTGGTGCTGGTGGAAGCGGCGCTGGAGCCCGAGGTGGACGAGGACGGCGAGGCGAAGCCGGGCCAGACCCTGAAGGTCGCCAACGGCACCTACAGCCTGCGGCAGATCCCGCGGGTGAACGGCGCGCTGGTCGCGCTCGATCCGCATACCGGCCGCGTCTATGCGATGAGCGGCGGCTACGATTTCGACATCAGCCAGTTCAACTGGGCGACCCAGGCCTATCGCCAGCCCGGCTCGGCCTTCAAGCCCTTCGTCTATCTGGCCGCGCTGGAGCATGGCTACACGCCGTCCACGATCATCCTGGACGCGCCCTTCGTGATCGATCAGGGGCCGGGCCTGGGCAAGTGGAAGCCCGACAACTACACGAAGCGCTTCTACGGGCCGAGCCCGATGCGCATCGGCATCGAGCATTCGCGCAACCTGATGACCGTGCGTCTCGCCCAGGCCATCGGCATGGACGCGGTCGCCGAGGAGGCGGAACGGTTCGGCGTGATGGATAACCTGCAGCAGACGCTGTCGATGGCGCTGGGCGCGGGCGAGACCACGCTGCTGCGGATCACCACCGGCTATGCGATGCTGGTCAATGGCGGCAAGCGGATTACCCCGTCGCTGATCGACCGGGTGCAGGACCGCCACGGGCGGACGGTCTACCGCCACGACCAGCGGCCTTGCGAGGGCTGCCAGGTGGCGCATTGGGACCATCAGACGCCGCCGGTGATTCCGGACCTGCGCGAGCAGATCGTCGATTCGGGCAGCGCTTATCAGGTCGTATCGATGCTGGAGGGCGTGGTTCAGCGCGGCACCGGCCGGCGCATCGCCGAGCTGGGCAAGCCGCTGGCGGGCAAGACGGGCACGACCAACGACAGCCGCGACGCATGGTTCATCGGCTTTTCGCCCGATCTTGCCGTGGGTGTGTTCGTCGGCCACGACACGCCCGAGCCGCTGGGCTCGCACGAGACGGGGTCGTCGGTGTCGGTGCCGATCTTCAAGGCCTTCATGGCCAAGGCGCTGAAGGGCAAGCCCTCGGTGCCGTTCCGCGTTCCGCCGGGCATCCGGCTCGTCCGGGTCGATCCGACGACCGGCCGGCCGGCATCCGCCGGGGACAACAAGGCCATCCTGGAAGCCTATAAGGCCGGGACGGAACCGGGCGGCGAGGTGGTGATGATCGACGGCTCCGACGGGCCGGACGGGGATTCCACCACGGTCCTGCCCGCGACCGGCGCGCCGTCCACGGGCGGTCTTTACTGATGTCGGCGCTTGCCCGCGCGGGCGGCATCGGCTAGACGGACCCGCGCCCAGCGCATCCGCCAGCAGGGGAGTTCAGACAGATGCGTGCCGAAACCGCCGCGGTCGTCGATGAGATCCAGCAGTCCTTGGGACTGCTGAGGAGGCATCTTTGACCTCGATACTGCAAAACGCCGCTTCGACGAACTGACCGCCCGATCCGAAGACCCGAAACTGTGGGACGACCCCGCCGCGGCGCAGGCGTTGATGCGCGAGCGCACGCGGCTGGAGGAACGCATCCAGGGCTATGAGGACCTGGAGCGGCGGTTGGCGGACGGGATGGAACTGCTGGAACTGGCCGAGGCCGAGGACGATGCCGATGTCGCGGCGGAGGCCGAAGCGGGGCTGGCGACGCTGCGCGACGCGGCGGCCAAGCGCCAGATCGAGAGCCTGCTGTCGGGCGAGGCCGATGCCAACGACGCCTATCTGGAAGTCCATGCGGGCGCCGGCGGCACCGAATCGCAGGACTGGGCCGAAATGCTGCTGCGCATGTATGTGCGCTGGGCCGAGCAGCACGGCCATAAGGTGGAATGGGTCGAAGAGTCGCCCGGCGAAGAGGCGGGGATCAAATCCGCGACCGTCCGGATTTCCGGCACCAATGCTTATGGCTGGCTGAAGACCGAGCGCGGGGTGCATCGGCTCGTGCGCATCTCGCCCTTCGATTCCGCGGCCCGCCGGCATACCAGCTTCGCCTCCATCGACGTCTATCCGGTGATCGACGATTCCATCGAGGTCGCGGTGGAGGACAAGGATCTGCGCGTCGATACCTACCGGGCCTCGGGCGCCGGCGGCCAGCACGTCAACCGGACCGACAGCGCGGTGCGCATCACGCATATCCCGACCGGGATCGTGGTGCAGTGCCAGCAGGACCGCTCGCAGCACCGCAACCGGGCCGCGGCGATGAACATGCTCAAGGCCCGGCTGTACGAGATCGAGCTGATCCGGCGCGAGGAGAAGGCGCGGGCGGAGCACGACGCCAAGACGGACATCGCCTGGGGCCATCAGATCCGCTCCTATGTCCTGCACCCCTA
>JBFWNZ010000185.1:0-7308 GCA_050250795.1 Alphaproteobacteria bacterium
CACGATCAGCATCGAGAAGTCCGAGGAGCTGTCGGCGGAACTGAAGAAGCGCGGCATCGCGCATCAGGTTCTGAACGCCCGGCACCATGAGCAGGAAGCGCACATCATCGCCGAGGCAGGCGTGCCTGGCGCGGTGACGATCGCGACCAACATGGCCGGCCGCGGCACCGACATCCAGTTGGGCGGCAACCTCGAAATGCGGTTGCAGCGCGAGGTGGCCGAGGTCGCGGACCAGGGCGGTGGCGCGCAGCGTGCCGCGGCGATCAAGGTCGAGATCGATGCCAAGCGCGAGCAGGTTCTGGCGTCGGGCGGGCTGTTCGTGCTGGGCACGGAGCGGCACGAATCCCGCCGCATCGACAACCAGCTGCGCGGCCGGTCGGGGCGTCAGGGCGATCCCGGCGCCTCCAAGTTCTTCGTCAGCCTCGAAGACGACCTGATGCGCATCTTCGGGTCCGAGCGCATGGACGGGATGCTGACCCGGCTCGGTCTGGAAGAGGGCGAGGCCATCGTCCATCCCTGGATCAACAAGGCGCTTGAGAAGGCGCAGCAGAAGGTCGAGGCGCGCAACTTCGAAATTCGCAAGCAGCTGCTGCGCTACGACGATGTGATGAACGACCAGCGCAAGGTCATCTACGAGCAGCGCAAGGAGCTGATGCGCGCCGAGGATGTGCACCAGACGGTGGTCGACATGCGCCACGAGGTCATCGAGGACATGGTCGCGCGCTGCGTGCCCGAGAACGCGATGCCCGAGAACTGGGATCTCGATGCGCTGCACGAGGAATGCCTGCGCCTGCTCGCCATCGACCCGCCGGTCCGCGACTGGGCGAAGGAAGAGGGCATCGCCGACGCCGAGATCCGCGAGCGGCTGACCGAGGCCTCGGACCGCAAGATGGCCGAGAAGGCCGCGAATTACGGCCGCGACCTGATGCGCTATGCGGAAAAGAGCCTGCTGCTGCAGATTCTCGACCAGACCTGGAAGGAGCACCTGCTTCAGCTCGACCATCTGCGCCAGGGCATCGGCCTGCGCGCCTATGGCCAGCGCGACCCGCTGAACGAGTACAAGCGCGAGGCCTTTGAGCTGTTCGAGCAGATGCTGGACCGGGTGCGCGAGACCGTGACCAGCGTGCTCAGCCATGTCGAGATGCGCGTCGATGCGCCGCAGACGCCGTTGCAGCAGGCGCCGCAGGAAATGCACGAAACCCGCGTCGATCCGGCCTTTGCGGATGCCGATGGGGAAGGTGGCGTGGCCACCGCCGCGCGGCCGCGGGCGACCCCGCGCGAGGCCGATCCGCGCGATCCGGCAAGCTGGGGCAAGGTTCAGCGCAACGCTGTCTGCCCCTGCGGCTCGGGCAAGAAGTACAAGCACTGCCACGGGCGCCTGTAAGCGTCCGGACAGGCCCGTTTACAAATCCTGTTTACAAATGATGACCGGGGTGCGGGAAGGTTAGGCCAGCCCCTGCCGGCCCATCTCCAGGAATTTTTCACGGCGCCGGGCGCGCAGTGTGCCGCCGTCGACGCCGCTCAGTTCCGACAGCGCGGTCTCGATAGCGTCGCCCACGCGCAGCACGGTGCGGCCCGGATCGCGATGGGCGCCGCCCAGCGGTTCGTCCACGACGCCGTCGATCAGCGACAGCCCGGAGAGGTCCTGCGCCGTCAGCTTGAGCGCCTCGGCGGCGGTCTTCGCCTCTTCCGCGCTGCGCCACAGGATCGACGCGCAGCCTTCGGGCGAGATCACCGAATAGACGCTGTGTTCCAGCATCAGCACCCGGTCGGCGGTGGCGATGGCGACCGCGCCGCCCGATCCGCCCTCGCCGATGACGACGCTGACGAAAGGCACGCGGATCGTCAGGCAGGTCTCGATGCAGCGGGCGATGGCCTCGGCCTGGCCGCGCTCCTCGGCGCCGACGCCGGGATAGGCGCCCGCCGTGTCCACCAGCGTCACGACCGGCAGGCGGAACTGGTCGGCAAGCTGCATCAGCCGTCGCGCCTTGCGATAGCCCTCGGGGCGCGCCATGCCGAAATTATGCGCGACGCGGCTGGCGGTGTCTGCGCCCTTCTCCTGGCCGATGACGACGCAGGACCGGCCGCGGAACCGGCCGATGCCGCCCAGGATGGCCTTGTCCTCGGCAAAGTTGCGGTCGCCGGCGAAGGGCGTGAAATCCTCGATCAGCCGCTCGACATAGTCGCGGAAATGCGGCCGGTCGGGGTGCCGGGCCACCTGCACCTTCTGCCAGGCGCTGAGCCGCGCATAGGTCTGGCGCAGCAGCTTGTCCGCCTTTGCCTGGAGCTTGGCGACCTCTTCCGCGATGTTGAGGTCGCCCGTGTCCGAGAGATGGCGCAGTTCGGCGATCTTGCCTTCCAGCTCGGCGATCGGCTGCTCGAAGTCGAGAAAGTTCCTCATGGCCCTCAGGGTCCGGAGAAAGGCGGCCTTCCTACCAGATGACGCCGCGCGCCGCCACCCCCGGCGGTCGGAATCATCGGCGGTCCTTTCGCCCGGGCTGCGCCAGCGGGTGATGCTGCGCGACCAGGCTGCGCAGCCGGTCGTCCAGGACATGGGTGTAGATCTGGGTGGTGGAGATGTCCGCGTGGCCCAGCATCTGCTGCACGCTGCGCAAATCGGCGCCATGCGCCAGAAGGTGGCTGGCAAAGGCATGGCGCAGCACATGCGGGCTCACCTTGTGCCGCGGGATGCCTGCCGCGACGGCGAGGTCCTTGAGGATCTGGCCGAAACGCTGGCGGGTCAGATGCTCGCGTCCGTCGCGCGACGGGAACAGCCAGGCCGAGGTCGCGCCTTCGGCCAGAAACATGTGCCGGACCGCCTTGTAGGCGGCCATCGCTTCGCGGGCCGGATCGCTCAGCGGGACCAGCCGCTCGCGCCCGCCCTTGCCGCGCACGACCAGGATATCGCGGTCGCGTGCCATGGCGGCCAGAGGCAGGCTCACCAGCTCGGACACCCGCAGCCCGGCGGCGTAGAGCAGCTCCAGCATTGCCAATGTCCGGATGCCCTCCGGCCCTTCCTGCATGCGTGCGGCGGCGATCAGCCGGTCCACCTCTTCCTCGGTCAGGATTTTCGGCAGCGGCCGTCCGCGGCGCGGCGCGTCGATCGTGGCGCTGGGGTCGTCCGGCCGCAGCCCCTCGCCATAGAGGAATTTGTGGAACTGCCGAAGCGCCGACAGCCGCCGTGCCGCCGTGGTCGCTGCCATGCCGCGGCGGTGCTGCTGCGCCAGATAGTCGCGCAGATCGTCGGCCGTCGCGGTCAGCGCGTCCCGGCCGCGCCCCCGCAGATGGGCCAGGAAGCCTTCGATATCGCGCGCATAGGCCGCACGGGTGTTTTCGGCGGCCCCACGCTCGGCCGCCAGCATCTCAAGGAAGGATTCGAGCGCGCGGTCGATGCCGCTACAGCCCGGCGGCGAGCGCCGCCTCCAGTGCCAGCGCGCGGGCATCGGCATCCAGACCGACCACGCGCAGCGCCGTCAGGACATCCTGCATCGTCTCGACCGAGGCCTTGGCCGGTCCTCCCGGACCCAGCGCCAGCAGGGCCAGCAGCACGGCCTCGCCGCGTCGCCGGTCCAGGGTCGCGGCGGTCAGCGCGCGCCGGATCGCGACGTTCGAGGCGCCGCCGGTTGCCCCGCTCTGTCCCAGCAACGCGCGCCAGCGCTCTGCGGGCACGACTTCGCCGACGCCGTCGAGAAGGGTATAGCCGACCGCGATCCGCTGCGCCGCCGTGCCGGCCGGTGCCTTCGCGGCCTCGGCGCGGGCTCGGATCGCCGCTTCCCAGCGATCCATGGCCGCCGTGCCTCCGGCGGTCGCGGGCGGCGGGTCGGCCAGCATCGCCAGCAGCCAGAGCGCGTTCGCGGCCTGCTCGGCCGCAGGCTCCTGGGCCGAGGCGAACTGCAGCTGCTTCAGCCAGTTGCGGGCGGGCACCGGGCGCCGCTGCGTATAGAGCGCGCGCGCGGCGTCCTCGGCGAAGAATGCGAGGGTCGCAGCGGGCGGCGTGCCGTCCAGAACGGGCTGGAAGGTCGCGACCACCGGCAGATAGACGCCGTCCTCCAGCGCCTTGCGGAAGGTCTTGCGCAGCATCGCGGCGCGGATCGCCGGATCGGTCTGGACGGTCGCGGCCTGATAGAGGATCGCGCGGCCGCGGGCACCGTCGGGCGCGGCCTCGGCGGTCGCTGCGGCGTCCAGTGCCGCTGCGGGCACCTCCAGGGCGGCATAGATTTCAGACAGGCGTTGCGGCGTCACCGATCCCATGACGGCCCCTGCCTCTGCCGCAGCCAGCCGCATTTCCGGCGTCACGCTGGGGCTGTCCGCAAGAGCGGCCATGACGGCGGGCGAACTGCTTTTCGCGGCGTCTGCCGGCACCGCGATCTTGCCGTGGCGCAGCAGGGCCAGTTGCAGCAGCGACGGATCGGGCAGGCTGTCCAGCTTCGCCTTGCTGCGGCCGGCGATACGGTCGAGCAGGGCCAGCACGCCCTGGTCGGCGGGATCGCTGCTCTCCGCCAGCATCGCGGTGCTCAGCATGGCCGCATCCTTCTGGCCGCCCACCGTCTGGCAGGCGGCAAGCAGGCGCTGCCAGTAGGGCTGCGTGCGGCGCTGCAGATCGTCGCCGATCGCGGCGCAGGCGCCGGGCAGGTCGTTGACGAGCAGCGCCAATTCCGCCTCGACGCGCTGGATCGTCGGATCGGTCGTGCGCTTCGGCGCAAGGGCGATAAGGTCGTGTGCCGCACGGAAGTCGCCCAGGGCATAGAGGCGTTCGATCCGCTTTGCGATCAGGTCGGGCTGGCCGGGTGCGGCGTTTCCTGCGCCGTCGGTCGGGAGCGTCGCCGCCGTCAGCAGCAGCCGGCGGGCAAGGCCGCGCATGGCGGGGGATGCCATCGGCGCCGGCAGGTCCGGAACCAGCTGTTCGATCAGGGCACGCGGCGTGCCCTTCCACATATCGGCGCCCAGCCCGCCCTCGGCATCGTTCAGGGTGCCCGTGCCGGACGGATCGTAGGCAAGCGGCTGGATCCGGATGCCCTCGCGGTCGACGGCCAGCGTCGGCGTTTGGGCCTGGACTCCGGCCGCGCCTGCCAGCAGCGCGACGAGAAGGGCGATTGCCGCCGTTTCAGCGCGCGAAGCGGCCATTGTCGATAACCTTCTCCACCTGATGGGACGGTGCCGGAATGTCCCAGGTGGTCAGGAAGATCGCACCGCCGACGACGATCAGGATAATCGTGAACAGCGCGATCTTGGTCAGCAGGCTCATGCGGTTCAGCATGTCGGTCTGTCGAATCCTCAGCTATGCGGGCGGTCGGTCTCGGCGCTCCCCCGGAACGGCCGCGTTCTCCGGCCGAAGCCGGTAGCGACAGCGCTTTACGCTATGGGGCGAGTATGGCAATTCTGCGGCAGAATAGAGAGTGGCCAGAGACCTTGCAACGCCGGGGCCGGCCGTATGCCAGGGATGCCGGCCGATGACCGAACCCCCCGAACTGATTCTGCCGAAGACCCTCGTCCTGGTCGGGATGATGGGGGCCGGCAAGACCGCGATCGGCCGCCGGGTGGCGGCCCGCCTCGGTCTGACGTTCCGCGATGCCGACCACGAGATCGAGGCGGCGGCCGGCTGCGACATCCCGGAAATCTTCCGCCGGCACGGCGAGGCGGCCTTCCGCGAGGGCGAGCGGCGGGTGATCGCACGCATGCTGGATTTGCCGGTGCATGTTCTGGCAACCGGGGGTGGCGCCTTCGTCGATCCCGAGACGCGGGCGCTGATTCGCGGACAGGCCATTTCCGTCTGGCTGCGGGCGGATTTCGCCACCTTGTGGAGCCGGGTCCAGCGGCGCGACAACCGTCCGCTGCTCAAGACCGAGAATCCGCAGGAGACGTTGCGCCGCCTGATCGATCAGCGCTACCCCATATATGCGGAGGCGGATATCACGGTGGACAGCTATGCCCAGCCGCGCGACGAGACGGCGCGGCGGGTGATCGAGGCGGTGGCGGACTACATCGCTTCGGAGAAGGAAGGGCGGACCGGCTCATGACGACGGCGATCGAAACGCTCCGCGTGGGGCTGGACGAGCGCAGCTACGACATCCTGATCGGCGAGGAATTGCTGCCGCGCGCCGGCGCATTCGTGCGCCCGCTGCTGCGCCACGACCGGGTTATCGTGATCACGGACGAGACGGTCGCCGGTCACTATCTGGACCCCGTGGAGGCGTCTCTGCGGTCGGCGGGGCTGCGGCCGGACCGGATCGTGCTGCCGGCGGGCGAGGAGACGAAGAGCTTCGGCCGGTTCGAGATGCTGGTCGAGGATATCCTGGGCCTCGGCGTTGCGCGCGACACGATGCTGGTGGCGCTGGGGGGCGGGGTGATCGGCGATCTGGTCGGTTTCGCCGCGTCGGTGCTGCTGCGCGGGCTGGACTACATCCAGATGCCGACCACGCTGCTGGCGCAGGTCGACAGCTCGGTCGGCGGCAAGACCGCGATCAACAGCCGGCACGGCAAGAATCTCGTCGGTGCGTTCCACCAACCCCGTCTGGTGCTGGCCGATATCGGGGCGCTCGACTCGCTGCCGCGGCGCGAATTGCTGGCCGGGTATGCCGAGGTGGCGAAATACGGGTTGCTGGGCGATGCCGCCTTCTTCGGCTGGCTTGAAGGCCATGCCGCGGACCTGATCGAGGGCGACCGTGCGCTGCGCCGGCGGGCCGTGCTGGTCAGCTGCCGCGCCAAGGCCGAGATCGTGGCCGAGGACGAGCGCGAGACCGGGCGGCGCGCGCTGCTCAACCTGGGCCATACCTTCGGCCATGCACTGGAGGCCGAAACCGGCTTCGGCGAGCGGCTGCTGCATGGCGAGGCCGTGGCGATGGGCATGGCGATGGCCTTCGATCTGTCGGCGCAGCTCGGCCTCTGCCCGGCCGGCGATGCCGCGCGCGTGCATCGCCATCTCGCTGCCGCCGGGCTGGCGACGACCCTGGACGCCGTGCCCGGAATCGCCTGGGACGCCGGCCGTTTGATCGACCACATGCGCAAGGACAAGAAGGTCAAGGGCGGCCGCCTCACCTTCATCCTCGCACGCGGGATCGGCGAGGCGTTCGAAAGCCGCGACGTGCGCGAGGAGGATTTGGCGCTGCTCCTGACGGAGGCGATCGCCGCATGACGGCCGACTGGGCGATCACCGGCGGAATCATCGCCCTGTTGCTGATCCTGTCGGGCTTCTTCTCGGGGTCGGAAACGGCGCTGACCGCGTCGTCGCGGCCGCGCATGCACGAGCTGGCGCGGCGGGGCATCCGCTGGGCGCGGGTGGGGCTGGCGCTGCTCGAGCTGCGCGTGCGG
>JBFWNZ010000186.1:0-7300 GCA_050250795.1 Alphaproteobacteria bacterium
GCAAGGGAATCCGGCCCGAGATCGATTCCTACTCCGCCTTCTTCGAGAACGACCGTACGACCGCCACGGGCCTGGCGGGGTATCTGCACGAGCGTTGTATCCGCCGGGTGTTCCTGGCCGGACTCGCCACGGATTTCTGCGTGCATTATTCCACGGTCGATGCCCGCCGCGCCGGCTTCGAGGCCGTGGTCGTCGAAGACGCCTGCCGCGGCCTCGACATGGATGGCTCGATGGCCGGCGCAATGGCGGCGATGGCGGAGACGGGCGCGACCTTCACCCATGCCGCGGCCATTGCCTGAGGGTCCTCTCAATGGAAATCCCGGCTGGGGAACAGCACCTTCGCCTGGGCGCGCGGATGCGAGCGGGCGGGCCCTTCCCGAGACAGCCGTGAGGGCTTCTGCTTGCGGGCAGCGTCGGAGCGCCCGCTCGCCAGTTCATCAGCCGGGATGAAGGGCGGCGCGAAACGGTCGCCGGCGCCCAGGGCATCGAGTTCCGAAGACCGGTTCTCCATCCGCTCCGCCACGACATGAATCACGATCCCGGCCTTCTGCAGCCGGCCCGAGACCCGCAGCAGGCGCCCCGTCATCACCTCCCGCCGGAACCGCTCATAGACATCCGGCCAGACCACGATGTTGGCGACCCCCGTCTCGTCCTCCAGGGTCAGGAAGATGACGCCCTGCGCACTGCCCGGACGCTGGCGCACCAGCACCAGCCCGCACACCGTCGCCGCTGCGCCATCCGCCAGGTCCATCAGGGTTCCGGCCGGCGCGACGCCGGTCAGGCCGGGCCGCAGCAGAGCCAGGGGATGGCATTTGAGCGACAGGCAGAGCGCCTGATAGTCCGCCACCACCTGCTCGCCCGGCAGCATCTCCGGCAGGCTCACCGGGGCTTCCTCCGCCAGTTCCGTCTCGCCCATCTGCTCGAACAGCGGCAGCGGCCGTCCGGCAATGCGCTTCACCGCCCATAGCGCCGGCCGGCGCGCCAGCCCCATCGAGCCGAAGGCATCCCCCTTGGCCAGCGTCTCCAGGACGGCCGGCGCGACGCCGGCCCGGCGCCACAGGGACACCGGATCGGGATAGCCATTGCCGCGCGAATCCACGACCTGCTGCGTATCCTCCTGGCTCAACCCCCTGATCTGGCGGAAGCCGAGCCGCAGCGCGAGCCCCGCCATCCCCGGCTCCAAGGTGCAGTCCCAATGGGAGTGGTTGATGTCCACCGGCCGCACCTCCACCCCATGCTCGCGCGCATCGCGCACGATCTGCGCCGGAGCGTAGAAGCCCATGGGCTGGCTGTTGAGCAGCGCACAGGCGAAGGCCGCCGGGTAGTGCCGCTTCATCCAGGCGGAGGCATAGGCGAGCAGCGCAAAACTCGCCGCATGGCTCTCGGGGAAGCCGTATTCGCCGAAGCCCTCGATCTGGCGAAAGCAGCGCTCGGCGAAGTCCCGCGCATAGCCGTTGGCCACCATGCCCGCGATGAAGTCCTTACGGAAGCTGTGTACCGTGCCGACATGCCGAAAGGTGGCCATGGCGCGGCGCAACCGGTCGGCCTTGTCGGCCGTGAATCCGGCGCCGACGATGGCGATCTGCATCGCCTGCTCCTGGAACAGCGGCACGCCCAAGGTCCGCTCCAGGACTTTCTGCAAATCCGGGCTCGGATAGGTGACCGTCTCCTTGCCGTCGCGCCGCCGCAGATAGGGGTGCACCATGTCGCCCTGGATCGGGCCGGGCCGGACGATGGCCACCTCGATGACAAGGTCGTAGAACTTCCTCGGCTTCATGCGCGGCAGGAACGACATCTGCGCCCGGCTCTCGACCTGGAAAACGCCGATGCTGTCGGCCACGCACAGCATGTCGTAGGTCTGCGGGTCGTCCTGGGGAATGGTGGCAAGGTCGAACTGGCGGCCGTGATGCGCCTGGATAAGTTCGAAGCCCTTGCGCAGGCAGGTCAGCATGCCGAGGCTGAGCACATCGACCTTGAGCATCTTCATCGCGTCGAGGTCGTCCTTGTCCCACTGGATGACAGTGCGCTCCGGCATCGACGCATTCTCGATCGGCACGCTCTCGTCCAGCCGGCCGCGGGCGATGACGAAGCCGCCGACATGCTGCGACAGGTGGCGCGGGAAGCCGATCAGCGCGGCGCTCAGATCCAGTGCGAGACGCAGCCGGGGAGCGGCCGGATCGAGGCCCAGGCTGCGAACCCAGGCATCGTCGATCCCCTGCTGCGACCAGCCCCAGACCTGGCCCGCCAGCGCCGCCACCGTGTCCCGGCTCAGCCCCAGCGCCTTGCCGACCTCGCGAACCGCACGTCGGGCGCGGTAGTGGATCACGGTGGCGGCCAGCCCCGCCCGTTCGCGGCCATATTTCCGGTAGATGTACTGGATCACCTCCTCGCGCCGCTCATGCTCGAAATCGACGTCGATATCGGGCGGCTCGCCGCGTGCGGAACTGATGAAGCGCTCGAACAGAAGCTCGAACTGGTCCGGCGGGATGGAGGTGATGCCGAGGCAGAAACACACTGTGGAGTTGGCCGCCGAACCGCGCCCCTGACACAGGATTCTCCGGTTTCTGGCGAAGGCGACGATGTCCTGCACGGTCAGGAAGTAAGGGGCGTAGTTCAATTCCTCGATCAGGGCCAGTTCATGGGCGATCTGCGCCTGGACCTTGGCCGGCACGCCCTGGGGATAGCGCTCCCGCGCCCCCTGCGCCGTAAGGGCCGCCAGCTCCTGCTGCGGCGTCCGGCCCTCCGTCACGATCTCGTCCGGGTATTCGTATTTCAGTTCATCCAGGCTGAAGCGGCAGCGCTCGGCGATGACCAGGGTGTTGGCCAGCGCTTCGGGATGGTCCCGGAACAGCGCCGCCATCGCCGCTGCCGGCTTCAGGTGGCGCTCCGCGTTCTTCAGCAGCCGGAACCCGGCGGTGTCGACGGTGCAGCCCTCGCGGATGCAGGTCAGGACATCGGCCAGCGGCCGCCGGTCCGGCGCATGCATCAGCACGTCGTTGGTCGCGACCGTGGGCACATCGCAGGCGGCGGCCAACCCCGCGAGACGCGCCAGCCGCTCCGCATCCTCGCCCATGCTGCGGTGGGTGAGCGCCAGATGGACCATTCCGCGATTGGTGCCGTTCCACAGACGAAGCTCCCCGGCGAATTCGTCCGACACTGTCTCGGGCGGGATGACGGCCAGGACCGACCCTGCGACATGCGCCAGGACATCCTGGCGCCGCAGGCGGCAGGTTTTCTTCCGCTCCGCCCGCCGACCGAGGGTGATCAGCCGGCACAGAAGACCGTAAGCCGCGCGGGTGGTCGGATAGGCGAGCAGGCTGGCGCCGTCCACGAGGTCGAGGCGGGTCCCGACCAGCAGGCGCATGCCGGCTTTCTTCGCCGCCTCATGCGCCCGCACGATCCCGGCGAAGCTGTTGCGATCGGTGACGGCGATGGCCTCCAGCCCCAGCGCCGCAGCCTGCAACATCAGTTCGCGCGGATGCGACGCGCCTTCCAGGAAGGTGAAGTTGCTGGTCGCCTGAAGCTCGGCATACCGCGCCATGCCGTCCTCAATGGAACAGGCCGTGCATGAACCAGCGCGACGGGACGCCGGGGGCGTTCTTGCGGAAGATCCAGAACTGCCCGCCTTCCGCCGCCTGGACGCGCCAATAGTCGCGGGCGCCGCCGTCCCAGGCGCCGGTGCCGCGCCACCACTCCGGCAGAATGCGTTCCGGGCCGACGGCCGCCTGGACACGGTAGGACCGCCGCCGCCACCGGAAGCCGCCGGGCGGCGCATCCTTCACGGGAAGGGCCGCCGTCTCCAGCACCTCCGGCTGGCAGAGCAGCCGAAGCGGCCGGATCGGGTCGCGCGGCCGGTCCCAGCGCGGCGGTGCCGGCAAGGCTGCGGCCGGGACCTCGCGATAGGCCCGGTCCGGCATATGGCTCTCCAGCGGCAGGTAGCGGATCACGCGGGCCGCCCCCAGGCGATTGCTCAGGGCGGCGACGAGATCGGTCAGCCGGTCCGCATCCTGTTCCTGCCGTTCCGCCAGCGCGATCTGCGCCGCATCCAGGGGCTCCGTGACCGTGGCGGCCAGCAGCATGGTCTCGATCCCGAAACCGATATCGAGCCCGTCCAGCCGCTCCGCGAACAGCCGTGCAACGGGCGCGGGATCGCGCAGCGGCCGCCCCGTCCCGACCGACAGGCGCTGCATCCGCCGGTCGGTGCGGAACAGGGCAAGCTCGAAGCGCCGGCCGCCCCGGCCGTCCTGCGCCAGCATCCGGCACAGACTGTCCAGAAGCCGGTCGAGCGCCGCGGCGATGGCTTCCGTCGTCGCGACCGGTTCGGCGAAGCCCATCCGGACGCGATGCGAGGCCACGGGCTGCAACGGCGAAACCGGCTCGTCGATATCGCCCAGGGCCTGATCCAGGCGCCGCAGCGCATCGAGGCCGCAGCGCGCCGCCAGGGCCGCGCGCGGGATGGCGTACAGATCGCCGACCCAGCGCAGGCCGAGACGGACGAGCCGGTCGGCAGCAGCCGGATCGAGACGAAGCGAAGCCACCGGCAAGGCGGCAAGGACGCGCCGCTGGCCTCCCGGTGCGACGACCGTCTCCGGCTCCCGGCCATGACGACTGACGGCCCAGGCCGCACCCGGCGTATCCGCAGCGGCCGACCGGCTGGCCAGCCCCATATCCGTCAGCCGCGCGCCCAGATCGGCGAGGAGCCTAGCCTCGTCCCCGAACAGATGCGCACAGCCGCTGATGTCGAGCAGCAGCCCCTCCGCCCCATCCGGCGTCACCCAGGGCGTGTAGCGTTCGCACCACTGCGCCAGATGGCGCAGCGCTGCGGCGTCGCCGGCCGGATCGGCCGTCGCCATCAGCAGGTCCGGCACCAGGGTCCGCGCGTCCGCCAGCCCCATGCCCGGCAGGATGCCTTCGACCTCTGCCGCCGCATTCACGGCATAGACCGCCATTGCCCCGTTCGAGGGCAGGACCGCCACCGCCGGCCTATCCCGCCAGCCGGTCCCCCGCGCCTGCGTCAGCCGGTCCATCGCGAACCGGGGCAACCATATCGAGACGATTCGTCTGGCCATCCCTTTCGACCCTCCAGCATCCCCCGCGCCCGTCGCGGCTGCGGATCAACGTCAGTTCCCATGCGAGCGTCGCCCCCGACCCGGCCGGCACCACCGTCCAGGCCGTCGCCAGCGACAGGGTGCTTCGCGCCGTGCGCTCCGGCAGGATCAGCAGCCCCGCCACCCCGCCGCCCCGCGCCGCCAGATGCAGCCGGCGGCTGGCCGTGAGATCGAGAGGGCCGGCCACATCGGCGACGACGGCGGCAAGGGCGGCGCAGCGCAACCCCTCCTCCACCGTCCGCAGCAGCGCCGCATGGGTCGGGCAGCGCACCAGCGTCAGCCCGGCCGGATCGGCCCCCAGGGCCCGAAGCCCGTCCGGATGAAGCGCCAGCGACTCGCCCTCGCGCTGACACCACAACGCGGGCCCGCCGAAGCCGGACAGCAGCGCCGCCGCAAGGCTCCAGGCTCCGTCGCCGGCCAGCGCATGCAGCCCGCCCGGCGGGAAATGCGCCGCCACAGGGCCTTCCCCGTCCGGCGTGGAATCGGCCGGAAGCCGGGGGCCGCCCTCAATGGCGGCGATCTGATTGCGGAGCGCATCGATGGAGATCATCTGCCGCTGCACAATTCGTTTGTTCTTTTTTTGTTCTAACGCTTCCCGATACCCGGCGTCAACGGCTCACAGAGCAGTTCGGACAGGCCGTATCAGGAAGCCGCGACCGTAGGCTCGCTCACGACGCTGTAGGCGGCGTTCCGGCCGGCGATGCGCCCGGAGGTGAAAGCCCATCCAAGATGATGCCCATGCCCTTCGAGCAGCAGCCCGCCCTGGCCTGCCGAACCGGCGGCGTAGAGACCGGGGATCGGCTGGTCGTCCTCGCCCAGCACCTGCATCTGCGCATCAATGGCAAGCCCACCATCGGTCAGGTTCACGACCGATTTCACCGGACCCAGCGCATAGAAGGGCGGCTCGGACAGCGATCCATGCCAGCGTTTGTCGCGCGTGGCCGTGCCGATGCCGTCGGTGCCGGCATTGTAGGCCTCGAAGGTCTGGCGCAGCGCCTCGGCCGGTACGCCCATCTTGCGCGCCAGCGCCTCGGGCGAGCGGGCCACCTTGACGATATCGGGCCGTGTCCGCCGGTAGTCCGGCACATAGGCATAGGCGATACCGGGCGCCGTCGACACGAAATGCGGCCAGGCCGAGAAGCGCTTGGCCACCGCCCCGTCGAAGATGAAATAGGCGGTCTGCTCGCTCTGGCGCGAGATCGACAGCACGGGCGTCTCCAGTTCGTCACCGAAGCGCCGGCCCTGCTGGTTCACCAGGATGGCACCGGCGTCGAACAGCTTGGGCGAGATCGAGAGCACCGTGGTCATGAAGCTCATGACGAAGGGGCGCAGGATGCGCGGCGGCAGGTTCTCCATCGACCAGTTGATGAAGCCGGTCATCCAGGTCGCGGGCGGCAGGAGATGGACGAACTTCTTGCGCTTCGGCGCCACGCATTTGATGACCGCCGCCATGAACGCGCCGTTCAGCACCTTGCCGCCCAGTTCCATCGCCATCTGGTGGCCGTCGCCGGTGTTGGTCGGGGTGGTCGGCCCGATGCGTGCGATATCGCGCGAGGTGAAGCGGGCCTTGAAGTCCTCGTTGGCGCTGTAATCGCCGCTGGCCAGCACCACGCCGCCGCGCCCGATGAAGACATGACGCCGGCCCGACGGGTCCTCCGTCTCGACGCCGACCACCCGCCCGTCGCGCTGGATCAGCCGCTTCGCCGGCATGGACGGAAAGATGTCCACCCCGATGCGCCGGGCATGCCGTTCGAGGTGATAGATATAGGCGCCGGAATTGGGCAGCACGTTGTGCATGCGCGGCAGGCGGTGCGGCGGTTCCGGCATCGGGCCGTAGAAGCGCACGCCCATCGACATCAGCCAGCGCACCGTCTCGGGCACGTTGGCGGTCAGCACCCGCCGCAGTTCCGCATTGTCGGGAAAGCCGCAGACGGCGTTGAACTTCGCCAGATCCTCGGAATGGTGCTCCGGGCAGTCCTTGATGCCGTGCCTGATCTGGTGCGGCGTATTGGTGGCCGAGATCGAGCCGATCGACCGGCCCGTCGATCCGCCGAGGACTGGATTCTTCTCCAGCAGCGCAACCCGCCGGCCCTGGTTGCGCGCCTCAATCGAAGCGGCGAGCCCGGTCCCGCCGCCACCCACCACAACCACAACGAACACATGTTCCGCGACCGCCGGCACAGCCGGGATCA
>JBFWNZ010000187.1:0-7287 GCA_050250795.1 Alphaproteobacteria bacterium
ACCGCCTGACCGGAGCGGCCGGGCGGCAAGGCCCAGAGTGTTGCCGCAGCGGCCTTGGCAACGGGATCCTCCAGTTCCTCGACGCGGGTGAAGCGGAGCTTGTCCCCCGTCCCTTCGGGCCGCGGGGGCATGCTGACGCCTGGAACGGCCAGCACCTCGCCATCCGCGCTGAGAATGAAGGCCGATCCGTTCCTGCCCAGTGCCAGCCCGTTGAGAAATTCGCCGATCGCACCGATTTCCACGTCGACGCCGATCACGCCGGCCAGGCTTCCTGCCTTGGTGTAGATCGGACTGGCCGCCGTCACGCCCGGCTGGCGCGAGGTGAAGAAGATATAGGGGTCGGTCCAGACCGGTCCGCCCCGCGCCACCGCCGCGCGATACCAGGGCCGCTCGCGAGGATCGAAGGTGTCGGCGGGGTCCGCCGCATCGCCCGCACGGACAAAATCCGGGTCCCGCCACCACAGATGCACCATCCGCTCGCCGCTGCGATGCGAGATATACTTGGTCCGCACGCCGTCGGGATCGCGCTCGGCATCCCGTTTCACATACAGGAACTCGCCGTCGGTGCGGCCATAGTAGAGGCCGGCGATCTGCGGCCGCATCCGCAACTGTTCGAACAGGTACCGCTCCAGCGCGTCGATGTCGTCGAATCCGACGACGCCGCTCTCCGCCAGCCGTGCCGTCAGTTCGACCGCCGCCTGGGCCGGCGCCATGAAGCGGCGCGACCGCTCGGCCGTGTCGTCCGCCAAGCCGCCCATGATCTGGCGCGCATAGCCGAGGATCACATCCTGGGTCGACAACTGGGACGAGAGGAGAACCGCGGTAACAGTCACCACCTGCAGGCCGATGATGCCTGCGACTACGAAGCGTTTGAAGGTGAGCCGCATGGTGGCTCCCGCGAACCCTTGGGGTGGCCGGTAAAAATTTAAGACAAATTCGCAACAAGGGGAACCGGCAGCTTTGCACCGAGGATTCGGCCCCAGTCCCGTCCCCTTCAGCCGCCGTCCCGCGGTGCCGCATCGACGCCCAGCAGCGCCACGAAGCCGAGCAATCCAAGCCCGGCGGTGACGGCCAGTGCCGCCGGGCCGAAGCCCTCGATCAGCAACGCGAACAGCACCGGCGCCACGGCCTGTCCGAAGCGGGCCGGGACCATCAGCACGCCCTGGCGCAACCCATAGCCGGAGGGTCCGAAGATCGCGAGCGGCAACGTCCCCTTGGCGATGGTGAGGATACCGTTGCCGGCACCATGGACGATGGTGAAGGCAAAGGCGACGGGCGCCCCGAAGGTCAGCACCGCCGCCGCGGCGACCGGGTGCGCCAGCGCCGCGAGCCGGGCCGACAGCAGCGGATGGAAGCGGCGCAGAAAGCCGAACTCCAGCAACCGCCCCGCCACCTGCGCCGGCCCCACCAGGGCCGCCGCGGCGATGGCCGCCGCCGGCGTGGCGCCGGCCTCCTGAAGCAGCCTCGGCAGATGCGCGGCCATCGCCGTGCTGGTGAACCAGGCACCCGCGAAGACAAGCCCGAGCAGGACCATCGACCGGTCGGCGATCCCGGCCGCCGCCATCAGCCCGCCGCCGGCGCCCGTTCCGGCCGCCGGCGGCTGGGTGCCGCGCGGCACCAGCAGCCGGTTAACCGGCAAGCCGGCGAGAAGATGCGCCCCGGCCCAGACAAAGCACGCGGCACGCCAGCCGAACTCCGCCTCCAGCGCCGCCGAGACGGGCCAGCCGACCGTGCTGGCGAACCCGGCGATCAGCGTGATGCCGGTGATGGCGCCCCGCGCATCCCGACCATAGATGCCGGTCAGGGTCGAAAAGGCCGCCTCATAGAGGCCGAGCGCCATGCCCGCCCCCATCACGAGCCACCCGGCGAACAGCAGCACCGCCCCCTGCGCCATGCCCAGCATCGCCAGGCCGGTGGCGAATACCAAACTGGACAGGACCAGCACATCGCGCCCGCCCGCCCGGTCGATCCAGCGGCCCGCAGCGGGGCCGAGCAGCGCAGAGACGAGAAGCGCGGCGGAAAAGGCGGCGAAGACGGTTTCGGTCGAAAGGCCCAGATCCCGGGCCATCGGCACGGCCAGAATGGCCGGCAGATAATAGCTGGACGCCCAGCCGAGCGTCTGTGCCCCGCCGAGCGCCAGCACGACCCGCACCTGCCGCGGCGGAAGCGCCCCTCGCCCTTCGGTCACGGACATCCATCCCCGACGCTGCCTTCGCTGCACCCACTATGCAGATGCAGATGACAGAAGTGTGGAGAAATCCGGATTGGGGATGCGGCGGCGCTTTCGATGCTCCCGGCATGCATCCATTTTCCCCGTCGTTGCGTTGAACAGTCGGGTGCCGCGACAGCGGCGCCGCCACGCAACCGCATGCTTCCGCGAGGGAGACCGACGATGACCGGCCAGCATCTCTGGATCGCCCTGTTGCTGCCGCTTGCGCTTGCGGCCTGCAATCCCCCCGGCCCGACGCCGGCCGAACCGGCGCCCTCGGCGGCGACGCTCGCGTCGGCGCAGATGGGTGTCCCGCAACCCGGCACCGACGGTCCCGCCGACTGGCTGGGCCGCTGGAACGGACCCGAGGGGACCTTCCTGTCGCTGGCGCCCGGCGCCGCATCCGACGAGATGCGGATGACGCTCAAGGACAATCTCGACAGCCAGGACACATATGTCGCCACCGTCTCGGCCGACCGGCTGCGCTTCACGCGCGACGGCATCGTCGAGACGATCCGCCACGGCACCGGCACCGAAACCGGCTTCAAATGGCTCGCCGACAAGCAGGATTGCCTGATCGTCGTGCCGGGACGCGAGGGCTATTGCCGGGACTGAGCGGCCCGCTTGACATGCACCGTCCCCGGCCCAACCTTGAGGCCATGAACAGGACCGATCCCACGCCGTTCCGGCTCCATCCGATCGCGGAATTCTAGCCCCTGGGGCTCGGTCCTTATGCGCCCCGGGTTCCGGGGGCGCATTCCGCCGTCGCAGCGCGACGGGCGGAGAAACAGGCGCAATTCACAATCCACGATAACCGAGTTGGATGCGCCCTGCGCGCACCGCCCCTTTTCTGCGCCATAGGAGCATGGACATCATGGCACCGCTTCCGAATCAGGACGGCAAACCCCGGATTCTCATCAGCAACCGCGACTACGAGCGTCTGAGCGACCTTGCGCGGGGCGCCCTCGACCGCACGCCCGAGGTCGCGGAAGAACTCCAGAACGAGATGGACCGGGCCGACATCGTCCCCGTCGCGGCCCTGCCCGCCGACACCGTGCGGATGGGCTCCACCGTCGCCTTTCGCAACGGGTCCGACCCGCGCCGCGAGGTGACGCTCGTGTTTCCCGGCGAGGCGGATATCGCGGCCGGCCGCATCTCGATCCTGACCCCCATCGGCACCGCGCTGATCGGGCTCTCGGCCGGCCAGTCGATCCGCTTCGCCGCACGCGACGGACGCGAACGGGAATTGACGGTGCTGGCCGTGGAGCAGCCGGGCGGGACGGATCGATAAGGAAACCGTCCCGCGCCGCATGCCGGCGGGGTGCCTAAAGCGCCCCCCTGCGTCGGCCCCGATGGGAAACGCGCGCCGCCATCCGACGGTAGTGTGGTAAAAGCCGGATCGGCGCGCCTCTCACGCGGGGACGCTCCCGTTCGTTCGAATAAATGGACCGAGGCGCTCCATCTTGGCCGAAAGACGCCTGTTGTTCATCCTGAACACGCTGAACCATTCCGGTGCGGAGGTCATGCTCGCGACAGCGGCGCCGCTATGGGCGAACCACGGATGGACGGCGGACATCCTGTCGGCCGGCCAGACACCGGGCGATTTCGCGAGCCATCTGGAGGCTGCGGGATACCGGCTCCATCACCTCCGCTTCGCGCGCAGCCCCCTGTTCCTGTGGCGGCTTTTGCGGTTTTTCCGCCGGACGCGGTTCGACGCCGTGCACATCCACACCGAACAGGCCGGCTTCTGGTACGCGCTGGCGGCCTTCCTGACCGGACACCGGACGATCCTGCGCACGGTACATGCGACCTTCTCGTTTACCGGATCGCTCCGCGCCCGCCGCGCTCTGCAGCGCCGGATCATGCGGCGCGTCTTCGGCGCGGCCATGACCGCGCCGTCCCGGTCCGTCCAGACGAACGAGGCACAGACCTTCGGCAATCCTGTGCGGATCGTGCCGAACTGGATCGACACCGGCCGGTTCCGGCCGCCCGATGCCGTGGAGCGGCAGGCGGCCCGCCGGGCGTTCGACCAGCCGGCGGACAGATTCGTCATCGTCTCCGTCGGCAATTGCTCTCCGATCAAAAACCATCGCGCGATGATCGAAGCCCTCGCCCTGCTGCCGCCGGACCTCGCCTGGACCTGGCTGCATGTCGGCACCGGCGAGGATGAGGCCACTGAGCGGAAAATGGCGGCCCAGTCGGGCCTGGACGATCGCATCCGCTTCCTCGGCCGGTGCGATCCGCGGCCGGCCCTGTGGGCCGCGGATTGCTTCGTCATGCCGTCCATGCGGGAAGGGTTGGGCCTCGCCGCCGCGGAGGCGCTCGCCTGCGGGCTCCGATGCGTGCTGGCCGACCGGCCGGGCCTGCGGGACTTCGCACCCTATGCGGAGGCGATCCTGTGGACGGCACCCGAACCGGCCGCCATCGCCGCAGCGGTCGAGGCCGCGGCCGGGTCAGAGCGGACGGGGACGGCCGGATTCGCGGATGTGGCGCAAAGAGTGCACAAGGATTTCTCGCCGGAGCGTGGCGTATCCGCGTTCTGCGAACTCTATTCAGCCGGGCGCCACGACCCGGAACGCCTGCGTAACGAAGCGCCTCAATAGCGACTTCGTCCTGATGACGATTCGTCTCGCGGGACGAAGAACCCTGGAATGTTCGTTATATCCGGAATTTATCAGACGCGGATTTATGAACATCTTCGCGCCGCTCTTCCGCATTGAGGAATGCAGGCTGACATGCTCGCATATTTCTTCGCCGTTCTCGGAGACGCCTTCATATTCCGCGTTCTGAAATAGCGATTTCCGGTAGATCGCCAATCCGCCGAATGCCGAATCGACTTCGATCCATGCATGATCGCCGGGAATCGTGATCATCTTCGCGTAGACAGCGGACCAGATATTCCGCTCGGTCTTTCCGTTGAAACGGTTGAGAAACCGGTACTGCTCCCAGCAATCGTTCGGCGACCAGGTCTCATGCCGGAGCGCCCAGATATCGTAATAGGGGCCGGCCTGGTTCGCCGCGCACATGTCCCAGTCGATCCGGGTATCCCAGCAACTCGCGAGAGCGCCGGGCGTGACCGCGGCGTTGATGCCGTCGAAATCGGCGACGATCACGTAGTCGATATCGCGCAGCGTTTCGCTGTCGCGAATCGCCTTGGCATAGACATTCCTGCAGAATGCCAGCCGCTCGGTTCTTCTCGGATGGACGCCCGTCAAATCGCCCAAAGAGCGGAAGTCGAAATTCCCGACCGTCGCCCTCAAGGACTCCAGGATCCGGACCGTCCGGTCCGTACTGTCGCTTTCGACAAGGAACCAGTGCAGCGCCCTGACATCGCCGAGCGCCGTCCGCAGACGCTCCACGTCCCGACCGAGGGACCGTTCGCAATTCCGCACGAGCCCAACGACCAGGAACGCGCCGTCCCTTTTCCCCGACATGAACCCGTTCTTTCCCCGCCCCCGCGGAACTGCGGTCACGATATCATAACGCCCGCATCCGCGGCCATTCCGGCCCGCGATGCGGGCGTTATGAGGGCGGCCGTGTCCGACTATGCCGCCGGGCGAAGACCCGGCGCTTCCTGGCCGGTCCGTTCCACATATTCGGTATAGCCGCCGCCGAACTGGTGCACGCCGTCGGGCGTCAGCTCCAGCACGCGGTTCGAGAGCGCGGCCAGGAAATGGCGGTCATGCGAGACGAACAGCATCGTGCCCTCGAAATCCGACAGCGCCGCGACCAGCATTTCCTTCGTCGCCATGTCCAGATGGTTCGTCGGCTCGTCGAGAACCAGGAAGTTCGGCGGGTCGAACAGCATCTTGGCCATGACCAGACGCGCCTTCTCGCCGCCGGACAGCACGCGGCAGGGCTTTTCGATATCGTCGCCGGAGAAGCCGAAGCAGCCGGCCAGCGTGCGCAACGTCCCCTGCCCGGCCTGCGGAAAGGCCTCGTCCAGCGTCTCGAACACCGTATCGTCGCCGTCCAGCAAATCCATCGAGTGCTGGGCGAAATAGCCCATGCGCACATTGGCGCCGACCGTGACGCTGCCACGATCCGGCTCGATGGCACCGGCCACCAGCTTCAGCAGCGTGGATTTCCCGGCACCGTTGGCGCCGAGCACGCACCAGCGCTCCTTGCGGCGGACCTTGAAGTCGAGGCCGTCATAGATCGGCCGGTCGCCATAGGCCTTGTGGATGTCCTTGAAGCTTGCCACGTCGTCGCCCGAACGCGGGGGGCTGCGGAACTCGAACTGGATCGCCTGGCGCCGGCGCGGCGGCTCAACCCGCTCGATCTTGTCCAGCTTCTTCACCCGGCTCTGGACCTGCGCGGCATGCGAGGCGCGCGCCTTGAAGCGCTCGATGAACTTGATCTCCTTGGCCAGCATCGCCTGCTGGCGTTCGAACTGCGCCTGGCGCTGCTTCTCGCTCAGCGCGCGCTGCTGCTCATGGAAATCGTAGTTCCCGGCATAGGTCGTGAGCGCGCCGCCGTCGATCTCCACGACCTTGCCGACGATGCGGTTCATGAACTCGCGGTCATGCGAGGTCATCAGCAAGGCGCCGTCATAGCGCTTGAGGAACTCCTCCAGCCAGATCAGGCTTTCGAGGTCGAGATGGTTGCTCGGCTCGTCCAGCAGCATGGCCGAGGGGCGCATCAGCAGGATACGGGCCAGCGCGACCCGCATCTTCCAGCCGCCCGACAGCTGGCCGACATCGCCGTCCATCCGCTCCTGGCTGAAGCTGAGCCCGGCAAGCACCTCGCGCGCCCGGGCCTCCAGCGCATAGCCGTCCAGCTCCTCGAAGCGCCCCTGCACCTCGCCATACCGCTCGATGATGGCATCCATGTCGTCGGCCTGCGCCGGATCGACCATCGCGGCTTCGAGCGCGCTCATCTCGGCGGCCAGCGCGCTGACCGGCCCGACGCCGTCCATCACCGCCATGACCGCGCTCTGGCCCGACATCTCGCCGACATCCTGGCTGAAATAGCCGATGGTCGTGCCGGGATCGACCGACACCTGCCCGTCGTCGGGCTGCTCCTCGCCCTTGATGATGCGGAACAAGGTCGTCTTGCCGGCCCCGTTGGGCCCGACA
>JBFWNZ010000188.1:0-7273 GCA_050250795.1 Alphaproteobacteria bacterium
CGCAATCAGCCATGCAGTGCCGCGACGCGAGCATGGCGCAAGACCCCTCCCGCCCCGAGGGTGGGAGCGGCCGACGGGCCGGATCGCCACGGATGTCCTAAACGCGGGCCAGGACAGACGAGGGCGGTCCGGCCCGCCCCTTATCCAGCCCCATTCTCCGGACAGCGCATTTCTCCAGCACGACATCGTGACCGGCCGCAACGCGGCAGCGCAGATGCGGTCTCCGCGATTTCTGCGCATAGTGCCCCGGTCGATTCGAGGGGGTCAGGCATGACGGAGGACGGCCGCAACCGGCAGCGCATCGGCAGCGCGCGCGCTTGGCGCCGGTTGCTGCCGTTGCTGCTGTTCGGCCTCGCCATCGGGGCCGTCTTCGCCTTCGACCTCGACCGCTTCCTCAGCTTCCAGGCATTGCAGCGCCACCGCACCGCCTTGCAGGACTTCGTGGCCAGCCACGGCATGGCGGCCGCCTTCGCCTACATGCTGGTCTACGCCGCCGCCACCGCCATGTCGCTGCCGGGCGGCGCCATGCTCACGGTGGCCGGCGGCTTCCTGTTCGGCACGGTCTCTGCGACCGTCTATGCGGCGCTGGGCGCGACAATCGGCGCGATCGCGGTATTCCTGATCGCCCGTTCGGCCCTGGGCGGCGCCATGCGCGCCCGTGCGGGATCGGTCCTGCAGCGGATGGAGGCGGGATTCCAGGCCAGCGCGTTCAGCTATCTGCTGTTCCTGCGGCTGATTCCCTTATTCCCCTTCGTGCTCGTCAACATCGTGCCGGCGCTGCTGGGCGTGCCTTTGCGCATCTATGTCGTCGCCACCGCCATCGGCATCCTGCCCGGCTGCTTCGTCTATGCAACGCTCGGTACCGGGCTCGGCAGCGTCCTCGACAGCGGCGAGACCTTCTCGCCGGCGGCTGCGCTGACGCCCGAAGTGCTTGCGGCCCTGGCCGGCTTGGCGGTGCTGGCACTGCTGCCGGCTGCCTACAAGGCCATAGCCCGGCGCAAGCACTGAACCGAAGGGCATTTCTCCCTCGCCCCGGCCCGCCGAATGGGCTAAAAGCCCGCCGGCCGGTGGAGCAGGCAGAAGGGCAGGGACATGGCGGTCCAGACGGCGGAAAGCACGGGGCTTGCCTCTGCGGAACGGGCGGCACCGGCCTTGTCCGTCGTCGTGCCGGTCAAGGACGAGGCCGGCAACATCCTGCCGCTGATCGCCGAGATCCACGCCGCGCTGGAAGGCCGCCTCGAATTCGAAATCGTCTATGTCGATGACGGCAGCCGCGACGCTACCCCGTCGGAACTGGCCGAAGCCCTGTCGAGGTATCCCCGGCTCCGCGTTGTGCGCCATCGCGAGGCCTGCGGGCAGAGCACGGCCCTGCGGACCGGCATCAAGGCGGCGCGCGCGGCCTGGGTGGCGACGCTCGACGGCGACGGCCAGAACGATCCGGCGGACATTCCCATCCTGCTTGGCGCGCGGGACGCCCTGGGCGACGCGCCGCGGGTGATGGTCGCGGGGCGCCGGATGCGGCGCCAGGACAGCTGGTTCCGCCGGTTCTGCTCGCGCACGGCCAACGGCGTCCGCAACCGGCTGCTCAAGGACGGCGTGTCGGATACCGGATGCAGCCTGAAGCTGTTCCGCCGCGACCTGTTCCTGGACATGCCCTATTTCCACCACATGCACCGGTTTCTGCCAGCCCTCGCCCTGCGCGAGGGCGACGGTGTGGTCGAGATTCTCGTGAACCACCGGCCGCGCCGGACCGGCACCTCCAAATACGGCCTCAATAATCGTCTGTGGGCCGGCATCGTCGATCTGCTGGGCGTCATGTGGCTGCGGATGCGGACCCGGCAGCCGGCGGTCGAAACCGTCAGGGAACCGACGCGGTGACGACAGGCCAGGGCCGTATATCGGCCTTCCGGCCGAAACTGCTGCTGCGCGGACTGATCCTGATCGCGACCCTGATCGCGGTGGGGCTGCTGATCGAGAAGCTCGGCCTCAAAAGCATGCTGGAAACGCACTGGATCGACAGCGAGGTCCGCGGCCGCGGCCTCATCGGCGAGGCATTGTTCGTCGGAGTCGGCCTCGCCTTTACCGCCATCGGCCTGCCGCGCCAGATCGTGTCCTTCCTCGGCGGCTATGCCTTCGGCTTCCTGATCGGCACCGGACTGGCCGTGATGGCGACCTTGGGCGGCGCGATTCTGTCCTTCTACTACGCCCGCTTCATGGGCCGGTCGCTGCTGCGGCCCCGCTTCCCCGAGCGCCTGCGCCGGCTCGACGCGTTTCTCAGCGAGAACACGGCGACCGTGGCCGTTCTGCTGCGCCTTGCACCCTTCACGAACAACCTCGCCACCAACCTTGCCGCCGGCCTGTCGCGGGCGAGGCCGCTGCCCTTCTTCGCAGGCTCGCTGGCCGGCTATCTGCCGCAGACGCTGATCTTCGCGCTGCTGGGCTCGGGTTTCGACGTCCAGCCGCAGCTGCGCATGGGCCTGTCGGTGCTGCTGTTCGTCGCCTCCTCGGCGCTCGGCGTCTGGCTGTGGCGGCGCTACCGGCGCAGCCGCGGCCTGTCCGAGGACGAAACCGTCGGCGGCGAGTCCGGATAGCCGCTGCGGCAATCCTCGGGGTTGACCGTAGCGCCCTGCGTCGCCAAGGATCGCAAGCCGCAATTCACCGCAATCCGATGGGAACGCCGCCGATGCCGTCGACCGCACGGGCCGCGCTGGACCGGGCCGGCAACGTCGCGTTGCGGTTCCTGACATCGCCCGGCGGCTTCTACGCCTTCCTGGGGCTCGCTCTTCTCGTACAGCTGACGCTGCGGGCCAGCCTGTTCGCCGGCACGGGCGGCGACGACGCGGAACAGCTGATCTTCTCGCAATCCTGGGAATGGGGTTACGGCTTCGGCAACCCGCCGCTCTACACTTGGCTGATGATCCCGGTGCAGGCGGCGATCGGACCGACCGTCCTGTCCGTCACCCTGGTCAAATTCGCCTGTCTCGCCGCCACCTATCTCGGCCTGTACCGGGCCGGCCTGCTGTCCCTGCTGACGCCGCCCCTGGCGCGGCTGGCGGCGCTCGGCGCCTTTCTCATCTACTATATCGCCTGGGATTCGGTGCTGGGCTACAGCCACTCGATCCTGCTGATGGCGCTCTGCGTCGCGACCTATGTCGTCATCCTCGAATTGCGGCGGGACGGTTCCCTGTTCCTGTACGCCGCGCTGGGTTTGCTGCTCGGGTGCGGCCTGCTGGCGAAGTACGGCTATGGGCTCTATGCGCTGGCGCTCGCGCTGGCATCGCTTCCCGACCGCGACCTGCGCGCACGCCTGTTCTCGCCGCGCATGCTGCTGTCGCTGCTTCTGGCGGTGCTGGTGTTCCTGCCGCATGGGCTCTGGATACTGGACCATCTGCGCGGCATCGAATCGGTCGCCATCGACCGTTTCGCCGCGGATGGCGCAACCAATCCGCTGGCCGTCGCCTGGGCGGGAACCGCATCGGCACTCGGCGCAGCCATCAGTTTCTCGATGCCGCTTGCTGCGATCCTGATCCTGCTGTTCCCGCGCGCCTTCCTGCGCCTCGGGCCGCGCGGCGCCGAATCGGCGGCCTGCCGCCGGCTGCTGACCCGGTTCTTCCTCTGGCTGATGGCCATCGTCATCCTCAGCACCGTGCTGAGCGGGGCGGAGAATGTGCGAACCCACTACATGTTCGTGCTCACCCTGCTGCCGGTCTATTGCTTCCTGCGCATTCAGGCGGCGGACGAACCCGCATCTTGGCCTTTCTCCACCTATGCCGCGACCGTCATGGGCGCGGTGGCGCTGGTCACGCTGGGCATCGTGGCGAAATACCCCTTCGATCCGCACTGGTTCCAGAAACCCTATTTCAGCATTCCATACGGCCGGCTGGCCGATGCCGTGCGCGAGGCCGGGTTCCGGACCGGGACGATCTACGGGCAGTGGTATCCCTATGCGCTTGCCGGCAATCTGCGGCCGTATTTCCCGGACTCCCGGCTGATCGACCTGAAGCACCTGAATTACGAGCCGCCGCCGCGCACCGCGCCAGGCCAGTGCCTGTTCGTCTGGAATCCGCGGCCCGACGGGTCGATGGATGTCGGGATGACCTCGTTCGTCCAGGCGATCGGCGGATTGCCGGAAGAGGACCTGCCGACGATCCATCGCATCGATCTGCCGCTCGCAGCAGCACCGGACAAGCCGGTCGCCTTCGCCTATGTGCTGTATCCGCACGGGCTGGGCGACTGTCACTGACGCGGCGGCATCACCCGGCGAAGAAGGGTTCGGGCAGGCCCCGCGCGCCCGTTCCGTGAACGGCGAACAGGCCCCCGGCCGCCGGCTGGGCGGCCAGCGCCTCGGGCTTCAGGAACTTCGCGCCCGCGGTCACATACAGCACGTCCAGCGCCGGCCCGCCGAACACGCACATCGTCGGATGGCGGACGGGCACCGGGATGCGGCGCATCAGCCGGCCCTGGGGATCGTACTGCGCCACCTCGCCGGCGAAGATGTGGGCCGTCCAGTAGCAACCATCGGCATCGACGGTCGCGCCGTCGGTCATATAGCTTTCGCCGGCCGTGGACAGGAAGACGCGGCGGTTGGCGATGCCCCCGCTGTCGATGTCGAAATCGTAGGCCCAGACCACTTTGGCGACGGAATCGGCATAGTACATGACCCGGTCGTCCGGGCTGAATCCGATCCCGTTGGAAATCTGCACCCCTTCGGCCATCGGCGTGCAGTCCAGCGCGGGCGTCAGCCGGTAGAGACGGCCCGAGCGCCCGTCGGGGGTATAGGTCAGGCTGCCGCACCAGTAGCGTCCGCGGCGGTCGCACTTGCCGTCGTTCAGACGGTTGTTCGGCAGATGCGCTTCGGGGTTCACGATCTGCTCCAACGCTCCGGTCGCAAGATCCAGGAAATGGAACCCGGATTTCAGCGCGACGATCAGGCCGCCCTTCCGGCGCAGGCCGATGGAGCCGACATCGCTGTCCATCGGCCATTCGGCCTGTGCCCCCGTCGCCGGGTCGAGCCGCAGCACCCGCCGGTTGTCGCCCTGGGCATCGACCCAATAGAGCGCCTTCTCCTGCGGATGCCAGACCGGGCTTTCCCCCAGCCAGTTGCGGCACTCCAGCACGGTCTCGACATCGGGCATGTCACATCTCCTCGCGGGGTTCGCCGGTCAGGGTCAGGAAATCGAAATCGCAGCCGCGGTCGGCCTGCAACACATGGTCGACATACAGCCGCTTGTAGCCGCGCGCCGGGACAAGCGCCTGCGTCACCGTCTCGCGCGCCGCAAGGGTCGCGGGATCGACCATCAGGTCCAGCCGCCGCTCGCGCACGCTGATCCGGATGCGGTCGCCGCTGCGCACGCGCGACAATGGCCCGCCGACCGCCGCCTCCGGCGCCACATGCAGCACGATGGTGCCGTAGGCGGTGCCGCTCATCCGCGCGTCGGAAATGCGCAGCATGTCCTTCACGCCGCGCGCAGCAAGCTTCTTCGGGATCGGCAGATAGCCCGCCTCGGGCATACCGGCACCCGAGCGCGGGCCCGCATTCTGCAGCACCAGCGCATCCTCGGGCGCCACGTCGAGGTCCGGATCGTCGATCCGCGCCGCCAGATCCTCCAGCGAGGCGAACACCACCGCCCGCCGTTCGCCCTCGAACAGCGCCGCATCCGCCGCCGAGCGTTTCAGGATCGCCCCCTGCGGCGCCAGGCTGCCGAACAGCGCGACCAGCCCGCCCTGCGGATAGACCGGATCGTCGAAGGGCCGCACCACGGCCCGGTCCACCCAGGGCAGCGGTGCCGCCAGCCGCGCGCCCAGCGTCTCGCCGGTCACCGTCAGGCAGTCCTGGTGCAGCAGCGGCGCCAGCTCGCGCAGCACCGCGCCCAACCCGCCGGCGGCGAACAGATGCTCCATGTAATGCGCCCCGGTCGGCTTCAAATCGACCAGCACGGGCGTGGTGTCGCTGAGTTCGTTCAGCCGGTCCAGCGCGATGCGGATGCCGCGCCGACCGGCGACCGCGGTCAGATGGATGATGGCGTTGGTCGAACCGCCGATGGCGAGCAGCACGCGCAGCGCGTTCTCCACCGACCGTTCGGTGACGATGCGGTCCGGGGTCAACCCCTCCGCCGCCAGCGCGACCGCGCGCATCCCCGCCGCCTCGCCCGCGCGCAACCGGTCGGCATGCACGGCCGGGATGGCGGCGCTGCCGGGCAGCATCATGCCCAGCGCCTCGGCGATGCAGGCCATGGTGCTGGCCGTGCCCATCACCGCGCAGGTGCCGGCCGTGGTGGCGAGCCCGCCCTCCACCGTCTCGATCTCGGCGTCGTCGATCTCGCCCGCCCGGTATTTCCCCCAGTAGCGCCGGCAGTCGGTGCAGGCGCCCAGCCGCTCGCCCTTATAGGCGCTGGTCATCATCGGCCCGGTCACGACCTGGATCGCCGGACGGTTGGCCGACAGCGCGCCCATCAGCTGCGCCGGCACCGTCTTGTCGCACCCGCCCAGCAGCACGACCGCATCCATCGGCTGGGCGGCGATCATCTCCTCCACATCCATCGCCATCAGATTGCGATAGAGCATCGAGGTCGGGCTGAGGAACACTTCGCCCAGCGAGGTGGTCGGAAACTCCAGCGGCAGGCCGCCCGCCGCCAGCACGCCGCGCTTCACCGCCTCGGCCAGTTGCGGCAGATCGCGGTGGCAGTTGTTGAAGCCGCTGGTTCCCGCCGCGATGCCGACCACCGGCCGGTCCAGCATGGCCCGCGAATAGCCCATCGACCGGGCGAAGGACCGCCGCAGATACAGCGCGAAATCCGGATCGCCGTAATTGGTCAGCCCGCGCGCCAGCCCCCGACCGCCCGTTTCTGCCGTCATTCCGACCCCTCTGCGGCCCCGAGTCGCGACTCGGGGACAAACATCGAACAAAACAGGATCGACGGTCTTTCGGCCGGAATTCCTGCAACGCGTATAACTAGATGCCTCATTTCCTTAACGTGGCGTTAACGGGATAAGGCTGTGGATAATTCTGCTGAAAACTGCCGCGGACCGCCACACTTCGACCCCGCATCCCATACCGAAGGTTGTATTTTCCCATCGCTTTCCGCCAGCCGCAGCCGCACATCCGGCGGCGCGGCAGGCAGACACGGTAACGAGAGCCGATGTTCCTGTTATGTCCGACCCTTCTAACGGTTCATCCGGTTGTCCACGAGGTCCGTCACCACGCCCGGATCGGCCAGCGTCGAGGTGTCGCCGAGATTGCTGTAATCGTTCTCGGCGATCTTGCGCAGGATGC
>JBFWNZ010000189.1:0-7243 GCA_050250795.1 Alphaproteobacteria bacterium
ACACCGCCCCCCGCCGAGACCGAGGAACCGGCCCCTGCCGCCGCAGAAGCGGACGCGCCGGCTGAAGAGCCGGCTCCGCCAGCCCGCAAGCGCGCCCCGCGGCGCAAGGCTGCAGCGGCTGCCGCTCCGGAGGAGACGGCGGCCCCGGCTGCACCCAAGCGCACCCGGCGTAAGGCTGCACCCAAAACCGCAGCTGCGGCGGAACCTGCGGCGGAAGCGTCCGAACCCGCCCCGGCGGAGATCGAGGCTGCGACCGATTCGCGCAGCCCCGAACCGGCTGTCGAGGCCCCGCAGCCCGAATCGGCGCCGGAGCCGGCTGCGGAGCAGACCGCCGAACCGGCGCCCGCAAGCCCTGAAACTGCGCCGGAGCCTGCGGCAGAGACGGTCCCGGACGAGCCTCCTGCACCCAAGCGCAGCGGCTGGTGGAACCGGGTTATCGGTTGATCGCGATGCGAAGGGGCGCCAGCCCCTTCGCCTTTCGTGGCATTGACCCTTAAGCGCGCCTGCCTTTTACTGACTTCTCGGAGTCGGTATGGGGGCGCATGTGACAGATCACAGCAGGCACTCCGAGGGTGGTTCCCTACCATTCGAGCCACGGACCCACCATGGTCCGGGCCCGCTGGACCGGGCTGCATTCCAGATCTTGGCACGGCTTGCCGGCCGCCTGATCCGCGAAGGCCGCCTCGAACTCGAACTCCGCAACGGTCCCCGCGTCGAACTCGGCAATGGCCGCGGCCGCCTGCACCGCATGCGCTTCGAAAGCGTCGGCGGCATGCTCCGCATCCTGCGCAATCCGGGGTTGACGGTCGGCGAAGCCTATATGGACGGTGACTGGAGCACGGATACGAGCACGCTCGACAGCCTGCTCGGACTGCTGCTGGACAATGAGAGACGGTATGGCGAACGGCCGCTGGTGCGGCGGGTCGGCCGGATGCGCGACGCGCTGATCCGTCCGCATCGCCTCATCCCGGCGGTCTCCAGCCGCCGCAACGCCTCGCATCATTACGATCTCGGCAACGATCTCTATCAATCCTTCCTGGATGAGGAGATGAACTATTCCTGCGCCTTCTTCACCAGCGACACGGACACGCTGGAACAGGCGCAACGGAACAAGATCGAGATCACGCTCGACCGGGCCGATCTCCGGCCCGGGATGGCACTGCTCGATATCGGCTGCGGCTGGGGTGCTGTCACCCGCGCGGCGGCCCGGCGCGGTGCCGCCAGCGCCACCGGCATCACGCTCGCCGACCAGCAGGCGGCCCTGGCCATCCAGCGCATCCCGGCCGAGTTCGCCGACCGGATCGCCTATCGGCTTCAGGACTACCGCGACCATGCGGCCGAGAATCCGGACCGGTACGACCGGATCGTCTCCATCGGCATGTTCGAGCATGTCGGCCAGCGGCATTTCGCCGAATATTTCCAGATGATCGAGCGGATGCTGAAACCCGGCGGCCGGGCCGTGGTGCACAGCATCATCCGCTGGACGCACGGCCCCACCAACGCCTGGGTCAACCGTTACATCTTCCCTGGCGGCTATATTCCCTGGCTTGCCGACATGACCGGCGCCGCGCGCGCCGCGGGGCTGGCGCTCGCGGCCGATCCCTTCGTCCATGAGGGCAGCAACTATGCCCGCACGCTGGCCTTCTGGCGCGACCGCTTCAATGCCAATTACGGCCAGCTCGACCGGCGGCGTTACGACGAGCGGTTCCGGCGGATGTGGAACTTCTACCTCGCCGGCTCCCAGGCCGCCTTCGAGGCGCTGGGCATGGGCGTGGCCCAGCTTGCGGTGACGAAGCCGGCCTAACGCGCCTGCCCATAGCAGGCGACCACCCGGCAGATCAGCCCGTCCTCGTCCAATTCGACAAGATCGAGCGCGAGCGCGCCGGTCTCGCGAGCATACAGGATGGCGACGGAGTGAAGGCCGGTCAGCACGTTCGTCACCTCGAAATGCATGCCCGGCGTCTGCAGTCCCTTCTCGAAATTGGCGCGCAGCCGGTCCTTGCTGCGTATCCAGCCGTCGGGAATGTTCCAGCGGGTGACGACGCTGGGCGAATTGAAGGACACGTCATCGGCATAAAGCGCCATGATCGCGTCGATATCCTTGCCGTTCCACGCATCGCACCAGCGCTGCGCGAGCGCCCATCCCGCGGTTGCATCCATGTCCCCGCCCTTCCCTGTCCTCAGCGCCGCCAGTCCTTGAGCGCCGCCACCGCGCCGCGCACATCCCCGGCCGTCCCGGCAAAGGAGAAGCGCAGAAAGCGGTTGCCCCGCTCGGAATCGAAATCGAGGCCGGACGTGGCCGCCACCCCGGTCTCGTCCAGCATGCGACGGCAGAAGGCTTCGCTGTCGTTGGTCAGCCGCGAGACGTCGGCATAGATGTAGAAGGCGCCGTCCGCCGGTGCCAGCCGGTCGAACCCCGCCTTGGGCAGTTCCTCCAGCAGCATCGCGCGGTTCGCCGCATAGTGGCGCAGATTGGCCTGCAGCTCCTCATGGCAGTCGAAGGCGGCGACCGCCGCATGCTGCGACAGGCTGGGCGGCGAGATGAACAGGTTCTGCGCCAGGCATTCCACGGCCCGCAGCAGATCCGCGGGCACCACCATCCAGCCGAGCCGCCAGCCGGTCATGGAGAAATATTTCGAGAAGCTGTTGATGACCACGGCCGTATCGGTCGCGGCCAGCGCCGTCTCCGCCCGCATGCCATAGGTGATGCCGTGATAGATCTCGTCCGAGATCAGGCGGATGCCGTGCCGGTCGCAATAGGCCGCCAGGGCCCGCAACGCTTCGGGGTCGAGCATCGTCCCGGTCGGATTGGACGGGCTGGCGACGATCAGCCCGTCGAGCGGTCCCTCCGCCCGCGCCCGGTCGAGCAGCGCCGGGGTCGGCTGGAATCGGTCGGCCTCGGTGGCCGGCAGCATCACCGGCTCGATGCCGAGCGCCCCCAGGATATTGCGGTAGCAGGGGTATCCGGGCGCGGCCAATGCCACGCGGTCGCCGGCGTCGAAGGCGGCGAGAAAGGACAGGACGAAGCCGGCCGAGGAACCGGTGGTTGCGACCACCCGTGCGGGATCCAGCGCCACGCCATAGCTGTCGGCGTAATGCTTCGCCACCGCCGCGCGCAGTTCCGGAATCCCCAGCGCCTCGGTATAGCCCAGCCGCTGGCTGTCCAGCGCGGCATGCGCCGCGCGCAGCACGCCCTGCGGCGCCGGTGTGCCCGGCTGGCCGACCTCCAGGTGGTAGACCGCCTGCTTCGCCGCCTCTCGGGCGTTGGCGGCCCGCATCACATCCATCACCATGAAGGCCGGGATCGCGCCCCGTGCCGCCACCTTCAGCGCCATGCGTCCCTCGTCACTCGGAGGCTTCGAGATTGAGGCCCAGCCCCTCGCCGCGCGGGTCCGGCGCCGAGATGCAGCGCGGCTCGCGGCCGTTCGGTATCCCCGTCGGGCAGTCGACGGCGTTCACCCGGCCGATGGCCGGCACCGCGACCAGTGCGTGCCCGCGCGAGGCCAGGGCATTGCGCGCCGCATCGGGCAGGCTGCGCTCCACCACCGCCTGATCGGGCCAGCCCGGGTGATGCACGCGCGGCTGGGCGATCGCGTCGCGCAGCGGCAGCCCATCGACCAGCGTGGCCAGCGTCGTCTGCACCGCGGCGGACGCCGCCTCGGACCCGCCGCCGCCCGTGGCGGCATAGCGGAACCGGCGCGTCGCGGGCTCGGTCACCATCAGCGGGGCCATGCCATACACGCTGTTCGCGGCATAGCCCGGCGGCGGCGCCAGGAAGAAGCCGGTCCGCTGGGCCATCCGGCCGGTGCCGAAATCGTTGAACAGCGACACCGTGCAGGCCACCCCGACCCCCTGCCCATCGACGATGACGAAGCCCGAGGCATCCGCCCCGGCTGCCGGCAGCGTGCCGGCGGGCGGCGCCACCGCCGTTGCCCGGCCGGACTGATAGCCGGTCATCAGGCCGCGGACATAACGGTCGCTCAGCAGCGTCGCGGAATCCTGGCGCGACGAGCTGTCGGGCGCCAGCCATCCGGTCCGGTCGACCAATGCGCGCTTGACGGTCTCGACCAGCAGATGCGGCCGCTCTGCGGCGGAAGCCTGCGCGTAGCGATTATCGACGCTGAGCATCTGCCACGTCTGCGCCTCGACCAGACCCAGCGCGGCCGGCGGCGGCGGCACGCTGACCAGCATGCCGCCCATCGGAACGGACACGGGCGCGCGCCATTGCGGCAGGAAGTTACGCAGATCCTCGACGCGCAGATTGCCGCCTTCCGCCTGCACGGACTGCGCGATCGTATGGGCGAGCGGACCGGTATAAAAGTCGCCCGCGCCGCGCGCCCGGATCTGCCCCAGCAGGGCACCGAGCTCAAGCTGCTGGACGCGGGTCGGCGGCGCCAGGGTCAAGCCGTTCGGATCGGCGAAGATCGCCTGCACGTCGCGGTCGCCGTAGAGCCGGCCGGCATGCGCCTCCAGCCTTGCGTTGAGGCTGCGCGACATCGGCACGCCGTCGCGCGCCATGTCCTCGGCCACCCGCACCAGCTGCGACCAGCCCAGCCGGCCGAACCGGGCGTGCAGGGCCGCCATGCCGCGCACATTGCCCGGCACGGCCACCTTCAGCTTGCCCTCTCCGGTCGCCGGCGGCGGGATGAAGTCCAGCACCTCGACCGCGCCGGCCAGCGGATTGTGCACCAGACAGACGCCGCCGCCGCCCAGCCCGGCGGTCGCGGGCTGCGTCACCGCCAGCGTGAAATACATCGCAACGGCGGCATCGGCGGCGCTGCCGCCATTGGCCAGCGCCTCATGCGCGGCGATCACGGCATGCGAATCGTCGCCGGCCAGCGAGCCGTAGACGAAGTCGGCGCGGCTGTCCTTCTCCTCCACCAGCTTGGGCGTCAGGGCGTCGATGGGGTCCTTCATGAAATCGCTGCATCCGCCCAGCAGGGCAGCAAGGCAGACGCCGGCGGCCAGCGCTTGTTTGCGCCGCCCGGACCGCCCAAGTAGAGTGCCAACGATTTTCGGGAGTGCTTGCGTGCGACGCATCCGGTTCTTGTTCACCTTGTTGCTCGGCGGCGTCGCCGGGATCGCGGCAGCGGCCCTGCCCGTTCCGGCGGCCGCCCAGTCGTTCATCCGCGACACCGAGATCGAGAATACCATCCGGGTGTATCTGGCACCACTCTACCAGGCGGCCGACCTCGACGCCGCCGCGGTCAACGTCTATCTGATCAACGACCCGCGCCTCAATGCCTTCGTCACCGGCGGGCAGCGCATCTTCATCCATACCGGCCTGCTGCAGCAGACGACGACGCCGGGCCAGGTGATCGGCGTGCTGGCGCACGAGCTTGGCCATATCGCGGGCGGGCATCTGATCCGCATCAAGGACGCCATGCGCGGCGCCACGGCCCAGTCGATCGTGACCATGGTGCTGGGCGGCGCGGCGGCGATCGCGGCCGGACGGCCGGACGGCATCCAGGCGGCGGTCGGCGCCGGTGCCACGGTCCAGCAGCGGCTGTCCCTGCAATACACCCGCGCGATGGAGCAGTCGGCCGACCAGGCGGCGCTTACCTATCTCGACCGTACCGGCCAGTCGGCGCGCGGCATGCTGGAGACGATGGAGATCCTCGACCAGCAGGCGAAGATGGCCGGCAACCTCGACCCCTATATGGTCAGCCATCCGCTCACCGCCGACCGGCTGCGGCATATCCGCAACCATGTCGAGCAGTCGCGGTTCAGCGACGCCAAGCCCGACCCCCGGCTGGTCGAGATGGAAGCGCGCATGCGCGGCAAGCTGAACGGCTATCTCGATCCGCCGGAACGCACGCTGGCCGCCTATGCCGCCACCGACACCGGCATCGAGGCGCGCTATGCCCGCGCCATCGCCCTGTCCAAGGCGCATGATCTCAAGGCGTCGCTGGCCGTCGTCGATGACCTGCTGGCCGAGCGGCCCGAGGACCCCTTCATCCACGAGCTCAAGGGCGACATCCTGCGCGATGCCGGCCGCATCGAAGACTCGCGCCAGAGCTATGAGAAGGCCGTCGCCATCATTCCCTGGGCGGCACTGATCCGGGTCAACCTCGCGCGCTCGCAACTCGACCTGAACACGCCCGACATGGACCGGGCCGCACTCGCCAACCTGCGCGAGGCCGTGCGGTTCGAGCGCGAGATGCCGTCGCTGTGGCGCCTGATGGCGACCGCGCAGGGGCGTCTCGGCAACCAGGGCATGACCGCCATCGCGCTCGCCGAGGAAGCGGTGCTGCGCGGCGATACCGGCGTCGCGACGCGGCAGGCCGAGCGTGCCGTGGATCAGCTGCCCGAGGGGTCCGAGGAGTGGCTGCGCGCCCAGGACATCATCAACGCGATGAAGAAACGCAAGAAGAAAGACGACTGACCGCACCCGTCACGTCCGCGTGACCGACCGTTGCGCGGCGCTGGCACCGCGCTACACTCCGCGCGCCACCGACAGAAGGACACCCCATGCCGTTCCGCCCCGCCGCGTTCCTGCGCCCCCTGTTCGCCGCGCTCATGCTGACGATGCCTGCGGCCGCGGCCGACGCCCCGGCAACGCCGGCCCAGCGCGAGGCGGTCGAGGCCATCGTCCGCGACTACCTGCTGCGCAATCCCGAGGTGCTGGTCCAGGCGCTGGAGGGCTACCGGGCGAAGGAAGCGGCCCGCAAGGAGCAGGCGGCGAGCGAGGCCATCGTCAAGCAGCGCGACGCCCTGCTGAACCACCCCATGTCGCCGGTCTCCGGCAACCCGAAGGGCGACGTCACCGTGGTCGAGTTCTTCGACTACCAGTGCGGCTACTGCAAGCGCTCGCTGGAGACCATGCTGGACGCGATGAAGTCGGACCCGAAGCTGCGCGTGGTGTGGAAGGATCTGCCGATCCTCGGCCCGGTCTCGCGCTATGCCGCCGAGGCGGCGATGGCCTCGTCCAAGCAGGGCAAATATCTCGACTTCCATGTCGCGGTGATGGGCGCGCGCGGCCAGCTGACCGAGGCCCGGGTGCAAGAACTGGCGGAAAAGGCCGGAATCGACGTCGCCCGCATGAAGAAGGACATGACCGACCCGGCCATCGCCCGCTATCTCGACGAGACGACGGAAACCGCCATGGCGCTGGGCATCACGGGCACGCCGGGCTTCATCGTCGGCGACCATCTGATCCCCGGCGCCATCGGCCCCGACGACATTCGCGCGGTGATCGCCGAGGCGCGCGCGGCGAAGAAGTAGCGCCCTATCCCGGCCTGTA
>JBFWNZ010000190.1:0-7232 GCA_050250795.1 Alphaproteobacteria bacterium
TCTCGCCGGCAGGGCCGGGGCATGTCCTGTATCTAAAGAGCGAACTGACCGACGACCGGTGGCGCATCTATTCCGACAACATCGCCATGGCGCGGTGGCTGCAATCGACGGTGCAGGGCATGCTGAACACCGCGACGGCCGATGCCGCGATCCCCGTCACCGATGCCTATTTCGACAGGGAGGGCGATGCCCGCGACTTCTGGACGGAGCGAGTGGTCGCGCGGGACGAGGAGATCGCGCTGACCTGGTACCGGATCGGCGAGCCGCTGCTGATCCATACCCAGCCCAATCAGGTGCCGGGTCGCCGCTATGGGCTCTGTACCGTGCTGGTACCGGCGCTTGGCGCCCGGCTGACACGCAATGGGGTCGAAGCCGCGGGCCAGCCCTGGCCGCGCGAGCGCGAGGGCCGGCCCTTCAGCACCTGCGCGCTGGCCTTCTCGGAAAGCTGGACCGAAGCACAGTAGAGGTCGTTATGAGCATTATGTATCGGGGCGTCTTTCCCGTCGCGCCCACCCCATTCACCGAAACCGGCGATCTCGACCTTGAGGGACAGCGGCGCGTCCTCGACTGCATGATCGACCAGGGGGTCGACGGCCTCTGCATCCTTGCGAACTACTCGGAGCAGTTCCTGCTCTCGGACGAGGAGCGGGACACGCTGCTGACCGTCTGCTTGGAGCATGTGGCGGGACGCGTGCCCGTGATCGTCACCTGCTCGCATTTTTCCACCCGCATCGCCGTTGCGCGGGCGCAGAAGGCGGCCGCGGCGGGCGCCTCGATGATCATGCTGATGCCGCCCTATCACGGTGCGACGCTCAAGGGGTCCGAGCAGGGTACCTACGACCAGTTCGCAGCCGTCGGCGCCGCATCCGGCATTCCGATCATGGTGCAGGATGCGCCGCTGAGCGGGGTCGAACTGAGCGTGCCCTTCCTCGTCCGGATGGCCCAGGAAATCGAGCAGGTCCGCTATTTCAAGATCGAGACGCCGATGGCCGCGGCCAAGCTGCGGGCCTTGATCGCGGCCGGCGGGGCGGCCATCGAAGGGCCGTTCGACGGCGAGGAGGCGATCACCTTGCTGGCAGACCTGAATGCCGGCGCGACCGGGACGATGCCGAGCGCGCTGCTGCCCGATCTGATCAAGCCTGTCCTGTCCCACCACGCGGCGGGTCGGGCGGAGGATGCAGCCGATGCCTATGCGCGTATCCTGCCGCTGATCAATTTCGAGAACCGGCAATGCGGGTTGCGGGCCTGCAAGACGGTGATGATGGCCGGGGGCGTGATCCGGTCCGACCATGTCCGCCATCCGCTGCCGCCTCTGCATTCGGCGACGCGTGCCGAACTGCTCGATATCGCGCGGCGCCTCGACCCGGTGGCGATCCGCTGGGGGCGGTAGCGGCGCGTTCTTGCGCTATCCCCGTTGATCGGCGGCATTGCTGCGGCCATATCGGGTTGCGGAGGAGGAATCTACAATGCGCCCGTCCCGTCGCGACCTGTTCATCGGCATGACCGCGAGCCTGGTTGGCGCGCGGGCCGGATTCGCTGCTGTCGCGACACCGCCGGCGACCGAGGGACCTTTCTATCCGCCCCAATGGCCGAAGGATCACGACGCCGATCTGGTGCGGGTCGAGGCAGCGGTGCGGGAAGCGGGGGGCGAGATACTCTCGTTGCGGGGATCGGTGACGGAGATCGATGCGTCGCCAGCGTCCGGCGCGGCGGTGGAGATATGGCAGTGCGATGCGAACGGCATCTATCTGCATCCCCGCGACCCGCGCGTTCGCGGCCGCGATGTGGCGTTCCAGGGCTTTGGCCGCGTTTCGGCAGACCGCGATGGGCGCTTTGCATTCCGGACGATTCTGCCGGTTCCCTATCCGGGCCGGACGCCGCATATCCATGTCCGGGTCCTGCGGGGCGAAACCCTGCGCCTGACAACGCAGCTTTACATCCGGGACTTTCCGCAGAATGCGCGGGATTCGCAGTTCCGGCTCCTGAGCGCGGCGGAGCGGGATCTCGTCTCGATGGTTCCGGTTGCGGCGCCCCCCGCCGCGGCGGCGCAGTGGGAAAGCGAAGTCCGCATCGTGCTGCCGCCGGTCTAGCCGCGCTCCCAGCAGCCCAGGAATGCCGGTCCCAGTTGCGGTATGCGCTGGCGGTACAGGCGCGCCCGGCCGGCGACATAGCCGGAGGGCGAGGCGGGCGACCAGTCGCGCGGATTCGGCAGGACGGCAGCCAGAAGCGACGCCTGGGACGATGTGAGCGCGGCAGCGGGAACCCCGAAATGCGCCTGTGCGGCGGCTTCTGCCCCGTAGACGCCGTGTCCCCATTCCGCGACGTTGAGATAGAGTTCTAAAATTCGTCGCTTCGGCAGGACCAGTTCGACATAGACGGTCAGCCAGGCCTCCAGTCCCTTGCGGAGGATGCTCCGGCCGGGCCAGAGGAACAGGTTCTTCGCCAGTTGCATGCTGATCGTGCTGGCGCCGCGCGGGGTTTCCCCGTCGATGGCGAGTTCCACCTGCTCGCGCATGGCGCCGAGGTCGATGCCCCAGTGATGGCAGAACCGGTTGTCTTCCGCGGCGACGACCGCCTGCGGCAGCGCGGGTGCGATCTCGTCTAGGGTTCGCCAGTCCTTCCGGATGCTCTCGCCCTCGAACGCCCGGATCGCCATCAACGGTGTTCCCGGCGGCGGGACGAAGCGGTAGAGAAGCAGGATAAGGAGCGGCGCGAGCAGCGCCGCTCCCAGGATGCGGATCAGAATGCGCCGCCAGCGCTTCGGCGCATTTCCGGTCATCGATTCTCCCTGCCGGTCAGGCGACCACCATCTCGATAAGATAGGGTGCGTTGGCGGCAAAGGCGACACCCAGCGCGCGGGTCAGTTCCGCAGGCGTGGTGACGCGGGTTGCGGCAACGCCCATGCCCTCGGCCAGACGGACGTAGTCCAGATTCGGCTCCGACAGGTCCATATGCGGATAGGGACGGTCCGTCGGGGCACGGAAGCGGGCCCGGTACTCGTCGATATTCTGTTTCAGCACCCGGTATTCGCGATTCGCGAAGATCAGGAACACGATATTCAGCTTGTGATGCGCCGCGCTCCACAGGGCCTGGACCCCGTACATCCCCGATCCGTCGCCGGAAAGTGCGACGACCGGCCGGTCCGGGCAGGCCACTTTTGCGCCCAGCGCACCCGGCAGCCCCTGGCCGATACCGCCGCCGCGCCCCGCGAAATAGTCGCCGGGACCGGAGAATGGCAGGATGCGGGCGACATCGCCGCGGGTCGTGCTGGATTCTTCGACGATGATCGTTCGCGGCGGCAGGGCGTCGCGTATTGCGGCGAGGGCCTGGGCCGAACGCATCGCGCCATCGGTCGGCATGGCGCGTATCTGCTCGGCAACCGCGGCCATCTGGGCCGCCTTTTCGCGGCCCAGCGCGGCGAGCCGCTCGGCGGCGGCATTGCGATAGCCGCTATCCGAGTGGGCCTCGACCTGTGCCAGCAGCGCCTGCGCCGTCTGCGCGATGTCGCCGGTCAGGCCGATATCGAGAGGATTGTTGTAGGCAAGCCGCACAGGCGCGCTTTCGATCTGCACGACTTTCGTTCCCGGCGCGAAGGGAGTACCGGGCTCGAACCACAATTCCTCGAAGAAGCGTCCGCCGATCATCAGCACGAAATCGGTCTTGGACAGGGCCTTGCGCATCCCCGCCATATCCGTCGGCATGCTGCCGCGTGCGGTGGCATGCATGGTCGGCACGGGCGACTGATTGCGCAACCATTCCAGCCACATGGTGGCACCGGTCCGTTCGGCCAATGCCACGACGGTTTCGCTGGCGTGGGCCCAGGCGACCTCATCGCCGACGATGATCGCCGGAGACTTGCTGGCCAGCAGCAGTTCCGCCGCTGCGGCGATGCCGCGGGTATCGGCAGCGGCGGCGGGGTAAAGCATGCCCGCCTTGCTCGCGCCAATGTCCGTCTCGCCTTCCATGACGTCGACAGGCAGGGCAACGAAGACCGGACCGCGCGGCGCTTCATGTGCGATCTTGAAGGCGCGGCGCATGATCGGCCCGACCTCGTCCGGACGCTCGATCTGGACGCTCCATTTGGTGATCGGTGCCGCCATGGCGACGAGGTCGTGCTGAAGCACCGGCTCGCGGACGCGCAGCCGCACATCCTGCTGGCCGGCCGTGACGATGAGCGGCGATCCTGCCTTGAAGGCGCAGAACAGGTTGCCGGCGGCGTTTCCAAGGCCCGGTGCCGCATGCAGGTTCACCACGGCGGATTTGCCGCTGGCCTGCGTATAGGTGTTCGCGGCTGCCATCGCGACGCCTTCATGCAACGCCATGATGTACTGGATGGCCGGATATTCGACGAGGCCGTCGAGCAGCGGGTTTTCGGTCGTGCCTGGATTGCCGAAGATGTACTCGACGCCGTGGAGGGCGAAGCTGTCGAGCAGGACCTCGCGTCCGCGCATGAATGTTTCCTCTCAAATATTGCCTGGGTCGCCGCCGCTGGCTGCGGACAGCTCCTTGGAGTCGGGTTGCGATCCTAAGCGAGAGAAACGTCAAGGGCTACTTGGCATGCGCATATCGGCCTCCATAATCTGACAGGGCCGATGGCGAGGGAATGCAGCGATGAGCGAGCAGATACGGGACGACAAGGCGGCACGGCGGTTCGAGCTTGAGGTGGATGGTCAGATCGTCTTTGCCGATTATCGGCGTGAGGGCGAGGTTCTCGTCATTCGGTATGTCGAGGCGCCGCCGTCGCTTCGCGGGACGGGCGCTTCGGGACGACTGATGCGTGGTGTGATGGAGCAGGTTCGTCGCGAAGGGCTGCGGGTCGTGCCTCTCTGCGGCTATGCGGCGTCCTGGATTCGCGCCCACAAGGAATATGCCGATCTCCTCGACTGACCCGTTCAGGTCAGCGATGTAAAGGTCGGGCGGAGCGCTTCCGTCGCCCCGATGATCGCCGTCCCGATAGCGCTTTCGACCCATTCCGGTGCGATCAGCAGGCCGACCGCATGCCGGCGCGGCGGCGGCGGCAGCGGCAGGGCGCGGATTCCGGCCGGAAGGCGCATGGCCTTTGCGAATACTGCCGGAACCGGCACGGCACAGGCTCCCAGGCTTGCCTGCGTGACGAGCGCCATCAGGGAATTGCTTTCCACGGCCACATTCGGCCGCATGTCGCTTGAGGCAAAGGCGTCCTCGACGACCTGCCGGAACTGATAGCGCGCCTGCATCAGGCCAAGGGGATGCGGTGCCAGCGTCTTCCAATCGACCGGCCCGCCGACGCCCAGGTCCCAGCTGTCCGGGACCAGAAGCGCATAAGATTCCTCATACAGCGCCAGAGCCAGGACGCCGTCGGCTTGCTTCGGCAGCAAGTAGCTGACGGCAGCGACCATTTGCCGATCCTGCAGCATCTGGGCGATTTCCGGACCGGTCGCCTCTTCGAGCAGAACCGGCAGGCCCGGAAGGTTCTGCTGGAGTGCGCGGGTGATCATGGTCGCAATGAACGTCGTCGACGGCACCGTTCCGAAGCGAAGCGGTGCTTCCCCCGCCGTACGCCGCGCCGCCAGCGTCTGTCCCAGCGAGCGGACGTCGCCGAGGATGCGGTCGGCGTGGTTCAGGATCACCTCGCCATCCGCCGTGAGGCCTTCGAAGCGGCGTGTGCGCTGCACAATAACCACGCCGCAGGCCGCTTCGAGAGCCTTGATCGCTTGCGAAAAGGCCGGTTGCGACAGGCCCATACGCTTTGCGGCCGCTCCGAAATGCCGTAATTCGGCCAATGCCTTCAAGCATTCCAGATGGAATAGGAGCCGGTCATCCTGTTCGAGCAATGTGTCCGGACCTTTCGGTTTCATAGAACCCTAAGTATATTGCGATAAATATTCTTAAAATCATCGCAAATAGTCCGATGCCCATAAAAATGGCAGCAAATTGGTGCATCGCACACAAAATAATCATATCACTTTATTCTGATTAATTTGTGCATCGCATCATATGATTTGCCAGATTTTAAAGGATGGAATCAAGATATAGATCGTCGCACCCCTTTCGGCCCATCGCGCCCTGGCATTCGTTTTGCGATGCAGCAAAAAAGCTGCCGTACGGGCGGCTGAAGCATTTGGAAAAGGGGAACGGCATGGATTTCAGCGACTCTCGGATTTCGCGGCGGCGCATGATGCAGGTCATGGGCGGCGCCGCACTGGCGGGCCCGATGCTGCATGCGCTGCCGGCGCTGGGCGCCGGCCCGGCGACGGCGGCCGTCAACACGACGGGTCTGGCAGTCACCGACAGCACGGTCACGGTCGGCATCCTGCATTCGGTTACCGGCACGATGGCGATCAGCGAGACCGGATCGGTGCAGGCCGAGAAGCTCGCCATCGATCAGATCAATGCGATGGGTGGCGTGTTGGGCCGGAAGATCCAGTTCATCCAGGAGGACGGCGCCAGCGACTGGCCGACCTTCGCGGAGAAGGCTAAGAAGCTGCTGGTCAACGACAAGGTCGCGTCCGTGTTCGGCTGCTGGACCTCGGCGTCGCGCAAGGCGGTTCTGCCCGTCTTCGAGCAGTATAACGGCATGCTCTACTACCCGACCTTCTACGAAGGGCTGGAGCAGTCGAAGAACGTCATCTACACCGGCCAGGAAGCGACGCAGCAGATCATCGCCGGCATCGACTGGGTGGTGAAGGAGAAGAAGGCCAAGACCTTCTACCTGCTGGGTTCGGACTACATCTGGCCGCGGACCTCGAACAAGATCGCGCGCAAGCATATCGAGAAGCTGGGGCTCGAGGTTGTGGGCGAGGAGTACTTCCCGCTCGGCCACACCCAGTTCAACTCGGCCATCAACAAGATCAAGCTGAAGAAGCCGGACGTGATCTACGCGATCATCGTCGGCGGCTCGAACGTCGCCTTCTACAAGCAGCTCAAGGCGGCGGGCATCGACATGGTCGACAAGCAGACCCTGCTGACCATCTCGGTGACCGAGGACGAAATCCTGGGCATCGGCGGCGAGAACATCGTCGGCGCCTATGCCTGCATGAAGTACTTCCAGTCGCTCGACAACCCGAACAACAAGACGTTCGTCGAAGCCTTCAAGACGATGTGGGGCAAGGACATCGTCATCGGCGACGTCACCCAGGCGGCTTATCTAGGCCCCTGGCTATGGAAGCTGACGGTTGAAAAGGCGGGCAGCTTCGACATCGACAAGATCGCGGCGGCATCGCCGGGAATCGAGTTCAAGGAGGCGCCGGAAG
>JBFWNZ010000191.1:0-7172 GCA_050250795.1 Alphaproteobacteria bacterium
CCGGCGAATGCAGCGGGTGCTGTTTGTAAATGAACCGGTGCGATGCCGTTTGCGAAACATCGCGGCTGATGGGGAACTGCCGCTCCAGAACCGGCAGCACCGTATTGTCAAGTTCCGTGCGATGGGCGATATGTACGCGCGGCGCCTTGGAATTCAGCAGATAGTCCACGACGGAACTGCGCGCGAAGAGCGGCTCCAGATAATGGATGAAAATCGGATACTTGATCCCGGTCGCATAGCGCTCGTTCTTCCAGATTGTGCTCTTCTTGAGAATCGTCTGCTCGTCTGAAATGTAGAGATCGGCCTGATCGCACAGCACCGACATATGGTCGGTGATCCAGCCCCCGTTCGAAATGCCGTAGACGACGACGCGGCTGTAGCCCCGCCGGCCGCGCAGCCAGCGGATCGCCTCGCAGGTCGCCCGCGACTGCAAGCCTTGCAAGGTCGTTCCCAGCATCTGCAGGCTTAGATTGGCGAAAGCCCCCTTTTCGGGATTCGTCGTCAGATTCATCGCCAGCACGTCGACGCCGGCCTCGAACATCCGCTCGCCGATCCGGGCCATATAGTCCGGATAGTCGAGCCCCATGACGTGGTTCTCGGTCGACCACAGGCCGTGCATTACAACAAACAGCGTATCCGGCTTCCGATCCCGTAAACCTGCCAGAGCGCGCAACTCCAGCGGCGGCGTGTCGAATCCGATGCGGATATCCTCAAGATCGCCGCTGTCGTGATAACGGCGCGAATGCAGAACCTCCACCGGCGACCCGTCGGCGCGAAGTCGTGGCCGGGGTGTGTCATAGCCAAGGGCGGCATGCACCAGCCGGGGAAAATCAGGGTTGGGCGTATAGTCGAACTGGACGTCTACAGCCTTGATCTGGTTCTCAATATTGTTTTCGTAGGGTTCGACCTTGTGGAGTCCGCCCTCGCAGGAACAGAGATTCTTCTCGGGATCGGGACAGGAGCAAGGCGGCTCCATATGATCCAGATCGTAATGCCGGACGAAGCGCAGCATGTCCTTTCCGGCCAGTTCGGTCGTCGCCTTGTCGTACCAGAACGCCAGTCGCCGGAGGACTTGCTCTTTGTAAGCATAGCCGCCGAGCGCAAAAGCGCCGATCAGAAGCACGACAACAGCCAGCGTTCCGAGGACACGCCGCCAGGTCCGGGACAGGTTCATGGATTCTCCGTCTGCGGCCGGCGGCCGGGCGACCACGCGCCGGCCAGGAAACTCGCCGCCTGCCAAATCTCTGCGGAATAAACGCGATGCCCGCCATCGCCAGCAAGGCCCAGAAGCCTGTCCTCCGCCCCCGTCGCGCACCAGGCCGGCCGCGCCGCGGAGAGTACGGCATCGCCGAGTGCCGCAGCATAGATATGATCGCGGGCTCCCGAGATCGTGGCGAAAGGGCGCGGCGCGATCATTGCCACCACATCCTCGGTCTCGAACCACTCCAGCATTCCCGGCACCACGCCCTCGCCGCCATCGGCGCGGCGGCAGGCGATCGTGTCTCGAACCCGCCCCAGACTGCCGCTGATCAATGCCGCGGCGATCCGGGTATCCAGTGCCGCCGCGAACAACGCCGTCATGCCACCGGAACTGTGACCCGCTATCAGCAATCGACCGGTATCGGCGGTCGGTGCATCGGCCATGCCGGGCATCCCGGCCTCCAGCCAGTCGATGGCGGCCATAACGTCATGCACGCGCTCACCGACGAGGGATCGGCCTAAAAGCGTTGCTTGGGCAAACACGGACGCCGTGTTGTTGGCTTTCCAGGAGGGCGTAAAACGCCGCTCCCGCCGTTCGCCGAAGCCGAACTGCTCGACGCAAAGCACGATCCATCCCCGCGCCGCGCCCTGCCGCGCGATGTCAGGCCCGACCGGCAGGCGCTGATAGTCCGCCGGCTGGCGCATCTCCCCCCACGCCAGATGCATCCCCGCACCGGACCCGGCCTGCCACAGCAGGACCGGGCGCGGCCCCTGCCCTTCCGTGGCAATTACCGCAACAGGGACATGCCGTTCCGGCGAAAGCGGCAGGGTCATCCGAGTCAGGTAGATAGTCCGTCCGGCGGCGTCGAGACCGATCGGCCGAGAAGCCTGAAGTCCCGTGGCACGAACAGCGGGCGATCGGGACAAGTCGACCCGCAAGAGCCTGGATAATTTGTCTCGCGCCGCCGCTTGCCACCGTATCAGCGCGTCGCCATCGCCGACATTCTCCGGCCGGAATGCAAAGGTGGGAACAGCGGCGGCGAAATGCGGTTGAAGGGCGTCGCTAGGCTGCAATCCGCCGTCGCGCGACGGAACGCGAAAGGGATCAGCCGGTCGGCCGAGCAACGCACGCAGCCGCCAGACCCCGGCGACGATGCGGGCAACTCCACCCCACATCGCAGCCGGCTTCGCCGCCGCCGACTGCGGCGATTGCCATCCCCCCGGCGCCCCGATCACCGCGACCGCTCCTGCGGCCTAGGTGACGCATCCCCGGCCTGCAGCCCACCGTCCCTTCGCGACAGGATGTCCATCTCTGCCGCAAGCGCCTCTCGCCAACCCTGCGGCACGATCCCGAACCGCTGATACAGCCGCTCGAGGCTCAAACGCGAATTGAGCGGCCGAGCCGCTCGGCTTCGATAGCCAGCGCTGCGGATCGCATCCACCCGCTCCACCGCGATGGGAAAACCGCGCGCCCGGGCTTCCTCAAAGATCGCGGTGGCGAAACCGTGCCAGCTGGTTTCACCGGACGCGGCGGCGTGCACCACCCCTCCGACCCGGCGGAACAATGCGGCGGGATTCCCTTCCGATTGCGCGAGGATGGCGAGCGTGATCTCCGCCAGCAGCCGCGCGCTCGTCGGTGCGCCGATCTGGTCGTCCACGACCTGAAGCGCCCGTCGTTCAGCACCCAGCCGGAGCATTGTGAACAGGAAATTTCTCCCTGCCGCCGCATAAAGCCAACTGGTGCGGAGAATCAGGACCGCGGCACCCGATTCCCGCACCGCCCTGTCACCGTCCAGCTTGCTCCGACCGTATTCGTTCAACGGCCCCAGCCCGGCGTCCTCCTGACGCGGCGTGTCGCCAACCCCATCATAGACGTAATCCGTCGAATAATGCAGCAGTGCCGCGCCGTTCGCTGCAGCCCAAGCCGCCAGCGCGGCGGGCGCCGTGGCGTTGACCGCACGAGCCGTCGCCTTGTCGTCCTCAGCGCCCTCGACATCGGTATAGGCCGCAGTATTGACGATCAACGTCGGCCGCCAGCGATCCAACGCCGCCCGCAAACTCTGCGCATCGGCGAGGTCCAGCGTATCCAAGTCCGTTGTCACCAGCGGCCCGAAGCGGGCCAGACCAGCCGCCAGGGCGGAACCGAGTTGGCCGCCACAGCCGGTCAGCAGGATCGTCACGGGGCAGGCTCGTATGCCGGCAGCGATGTGACAGCGGACAAGGGCGGCGCCACGGCATCCGCGGCGGACAGCAGCGGGGTCCCGACCGGCCAGTCGATTCCGATTGCCGGATCGTCCCAGCGGACGCTCCGTTCGCAGGCCGGATCGTATAGCTCGGTACATTTATAGAAGAAGTCGGCGGTCTCGCTCAGCACGCAGAAGCCATGCGCGAATCCCGGCGGAATCCAGAGTTGGCAATGGTCTTCGGCATTCAGCACCAAGCCGGCCCAGCGTCCGAAGCGAGGGCTTCCAAACCTCACATCGACAACCACGTCAAACACGCTGCCGCTCAGAACCGAGACCAGCTTCCCTTGCCCCTTGGGTTCCTGAAAATGCAGCCCGCGTACCGTCCCCTTGATCGACCGGGACAGATTGTCCTGAACGAACCCACCGGGAACCCCAATCGCTGCGTAGCGGTCCGCCTGCCACGTTTCTTTGAAGAATCCGCGTGCGTCGCGATGGATTCTCGGTGTGATCGACAGCACCTCCGGCAACGTCGTGGGCGTCACCTCCATCATCGCTCGCTCCCGTCGAGCAAGCCGAGCAGGTAATCGCCATATCCGCACTTGGCCAGCGGCGCCGCGAGGCGGCGCAGTTGGTCATCGTCGATCCAGCCGCGCCGCCATGCGATTTCCTCGGGGCAGGAGACCTTCTGACCCTGGCGGCGTTCGATTGTCGCGATGTAATTCGAGGCATCGAGCAACGAATCGTGCGTTCCCGTATCCAGCCACGCGAACCCGCGGCCAAGCTGCTCGACGAAGAGGTCGCCGCGCTGGAGATAGGCGTTGTTCAAATCCGTGATTTCCAGTTCGCCACGCGTCGAGGGCGACAGGGCGCGCGCGAATTCCACCACGTCGGAGTCGTAGTAATACAACCCCGTCACCGCGAGATTCGAACGCGGCTGGCGCGGCTTCTCGACGATGGAAACCGCCCGCCCCCGGCCGTCGAGTTCGACCACGCCATAACGCTCGGGGTCGCGGACAACATACGCGAACACCGTCGCGCCCTTCTCGCGGGCTGAAGCCGCGGCCAGGCGGTCGCTGAATCCATGTCCGTAGAAAATGTTGTCGCCAAGGATCAGGGCCACGGAAGAATCCGCGATGAAGTCGGCCCCGATCAGAAGCGCCTGTGCAATTCCTTCGGGCTTCGGCTGAGCCGCATAGTCGATGTGGATACCGAAATCCGATCCATCGCCCAGCAGGGCTTCGAACCGAGGCAGGTCGGCCGGCGTCGAGATGATCAGTATATCCCGGATGCCGCCCAGCATCAGCACGGACAGCGGATAGTAGACCATCGGCTTGTCGTACACCGGGACGAGCTGCTTGCTGAGACTGCGGGTGATCGGATACAGCCGCGTGCCGCTGCCTCCCGCCAGGACGATCCCTTTCCGCGTAAGCCCCATCCGGCGGCGCCTCATCCCTGCTGCACGGCCAAACCCAGACGCTGCCCTTGGTAGCGTGTGCGGCGGCGCAGATCCTCCCACCAAGCTTGGTGGGACATATACCATTCGATGGTCGAACGCAGCCCCGCATCGAACGCGACCGCCGGTGCCCACCCCAGCTCCGCCCGGATGCGGGCCGTGTCGAGCGCATAGCGCCGGTCATGCCCCGGCCGGTCGGCGACCGTCGTCATCAGCGATGCATGCGATGCACCGTCGGTCCGCGGACGAAGCGTATCGAGAACCGCGCATATGCCTTCGATCACGCTGCGGTTCGTCCGGCGATCCTCGGCGCCGATATTATAGGTGTGGCCCGGCTTTCCGGCCTCCAGCACCCGGTCGATCCCGCGGCAATGATCGGCCACATGAATCCAATCCCGAACCTGCGCGCCGTCGCCGTAAACCGGCAGAGCCTTGCCTTGCAACGCATTGATGATCATCAACGGGATCAGCTTCTCGGGAAACTGATAGGGCCCGTAGTTGTTCGTGCAGTTCGTGACCAGGGTGGGCAATCCATAGGTCATGTGAAAAGCCCGGACGAGGTGGTCGGCCGCGGCCTTGGTCGCCGCATAGGGCGAGTTCGGCGCATAAGCCGTCGCCTCTGTCGCAGCACCGTCCTCCAAGGATCCATAGACCTCATCGGTCGAGACGTGCAGGAAGCGAAAGCCGTCACGCGCAGCACCGTTCAGGCCATCCCAATAGCTGCGCGCCGCCTCCAGCAGGGTGAACGCACCGACGACATTGGTCTCGACAAATGCAGCAGGCCCGTCGATGGACCGGTCGACATGGCTCTCAGCCGCAAAATCGACAACCGCATCGGGGCGATGCTGCGCGAACAGGCGATCCAGCAGGGTCCGGTCGCCGATTGAGCCCTCGACGAACACGAGATTGGGTCTGCCCTCGACGGCGGCGAGATTCGCCCGGTTGCCGGCGTAGGTAAGGAGATCCAGGACGACAACGGAGCGGCCTTCGTGCAATGCGGCTTGCACGTAGTTGCTGCCGATGAACCCGGCTCCCCCGGTTACGAGAATCGGCCGCACGCGTAGAGCCCTTTCGCCTGTTGCGAGGCGTCAACATACATCGTCTCCCGCCACCGCCATAGGCGACGCCGGTATAATCGACATGCGACAGCGCAAGGTGGGGTTCCCTTGTTACGGTTGGCGCAACAGATCATTTTTTAATCGAAAGACAAGATTTGCACATTTTTTGTGCTTTGAGGCGCCGCCAGACACGCCGGCCGCAACGCGCCTTCAACTAAACACCTGAAATACCGTCAGGTTCCGCGAGCCCGCCGCTTGGCATGCCGGTTGCGTTGCAGCATTCCGGTCACACTCCCTAAACACCAAGCTGCACAGTGGAGACGGATTTTATGACACTCTCGCTCAAAACGCGCCTGACCGGCGCGTTGCTCGGCGCCACCATGTGCGCCGGGATCGGCGGCACCGCCTTGGCGGCGGACGACACGATCAAGGTCGGCATCCTGCACTCCCTCTCCGGCACCATGGCGATCAGCGAAACGACGCTGAAGGACGTCATGCTCATGCTGATCGAGGAGCAGAACAAGAAGGGCGGCATTCTGGGCAAGAAGCTCGAAGCGGTGGTCGTCGATCCCGCCTCGAACTGGCCCCTGTTCGCCGAGAAGGCGCGCGAGCTGATTCAGGTCAAGAAGGTCGACGTCGTGTTCGGCTGCTGGACCTCGGTGTCGCGCAAGTCGGTTCTGCCCGTGTTCGAGGAACTGAACAGCATCCTGTTCTATCCCGTGCAGTATGAGGGCGAGGAGAGCCAGAAGAACGTCTTCTACACCGGCGCCGCGCCGAACCAGCAGGCGATCCCGGCCGTCGACTACCTGATGAAGGACGAAGGCGTGAAGCGCTGGGTGCTCGCCGGCACCGACTACGTCTACCCGCGCACGACGAACAAGATCCTTGAGACCTATCTCAAGGACAAGGGCGTCAAGGCCGAAGACATCATGATCAACTACACGCCGTTCGGTCACTCCGACTGGCAGACGATCGTGGCGTCGATCAAGAAGTTCGGCTCGGAAGGCAAGAAGACGGCGGTCGTCTCGACGATCAACGGCGACGCCAACGTGCCCTTCTACAAGGAACTGGCGAACCAGGGCGTGAAGGCCCAGGACATTCCGGTCGTCGCCTTCTCGGTCGGCGAGGAAGAACTGGCCGGCATCGACACCGCGCCGCTGGTCGGCCATCTCGCGGCATGGAATTACTTCATGTCCGTCGACACGCCGGAGAACAAGGACTTCATCAAGAAGTGGCAGACCTTCATCAAGAACCCGAAGCGGGTTTCGAACGACC
>JBFWNZ010000192.1:0-7161 GCA_050250795.1 Alphaproteobacteria bacterium
GCTCAGCCTGATTCTGGGCCCCGACGAGACGCTGACCGGCGGCGTCGAGGAGACGGCACGGGAGTTCGAGGAGCGGACCGCCGATTACTGGCGTACATGGTCGCGCCGTCTGGCCATTCCCTATGAGTGGCAGGATGCGGTGATCCGTGCCGCGATCACGCTCAAGCTATGCACGGTCGAGGAAACCGGCGCCATCGTCGCCGCGATGACCACCAGCCTTCCGGAATCCCCCAACAGCGGCCGCAACTGGGATTACCGCTATTGCTGGCTGCGCGACGCCTTCTTCGTTGTTCGGGCTTTCAACAGCCTGTCCGAAGTGGGGACGATGGAGACCTATCTCCGCTGGCTTGCGAATATCGTCTCCAACGCCAAGGGCGGCCACCTCCAGCCGGTCTATGGCGTGGGGCAGGAGGCTGCGCTGACCGAATGGACGGTCGACAGCCTGCCGGGCTATCGGGGCATGGGACCGGTGCGTGTCGGCAACCAGGCCTGCGAGCACTTCCAGCACGATGTCTACGGCAATGTCGTGCTCGGCGCGGCGCAGTCCTTCATCGATCACCGGCTGCACCGCCGCTCCGGGCCGGCCGAATTCGCGCGGCTGGAGCAGATCGGCGAGCGCGCCTTTGCCCTTTACCGCGAACCGGATGCAGGGATGTGGGAATTGCGCTCGCGTGCGCGCGTGCACACCTCGTCCAGCCTGATGTGCTGGGCGGCTTGCGACCGCCTGGCGAAGATCGCCGATGCGCTCGGCATAAAGGATCGAACGGCTTTCTGGCGGGACCGCGCGCAGATCGTGAAAACGGCGATTTTGGATGGGGCGTGGAACGCCGAACGCGGGGCATTCGTTGAGAGTTTTGGTGGCAGGGAACTCGACGCCAGCGTTCTGCTGATGGCCGAGGTCGGCTTCCTGCCGCCGGACGACCCGCGTTTCGTCTCGACGGTCGAGCGGATCGAAGAGGTTCTGGGGCGCGGGCCCTACATGCTGCGCTATGAGGCGGCGGACGATTTCGGGATGCCGGAGACCGCGTTCAACATCTGCACATTCTGGCGAATCGACGCGCTGGCGCGGATCGGCCGCGCGGATCGTGCCCGTGAAATTTTCGAGGCGGTCCTCGCCTCGCGCAATCACCTCGGCCTTCTGTCCGAGGATACCGACCCCTTGACCGGCGAGTTGTGGGGCAATTTCCCGCAGACCTATTCGATGGTCGGCATCATCAACTGCGCGCGTCGCCTCTCGCGGCCGTGGGAGGCGGTCGTGTGAGCCGGCTGGTCGTCGTATCCAATCGCGTCGGAAGTCTGAAGAACTCGAACCAGGCCGGCGGTCTCGCAGTGGCCATGGCCGATGCACTGCGGGCAACCGGGGGGCTGTGGTTCGGCTGGAGCGGCGAGATCGACGAGCGGGCGGAGGAGGCCTCGCCGCAGATCGAGGAAGCCGGGCGGGTTCGGATCGCGACCATTCCGCTGACCGAACGCGAATACGCCGACTATTACCTCGGCTTCTCGAATCAGGAACTATGGCCGGTCTTCCACTACCGGCTCGATCTGGCGGCCTTCGACCGGGGATTCATCGCCGGTTACCGCCGGGTCAACCAGCGCTTTGCGCAGTCGCTGCTGCCGCTGCTGGCACAGGACGACACCGTGTGGGTGCACGACTATCACCTGATTCCGCTGGGTGCGGAATTGCGCGCACGCGGTGCGGGCCAGCGCATCGGGTTCTTCCTGCATATCCCCTGGCCGCCGCGTGCCGTCTTCGTGGCGACGCCGGAGCATGTCTGGCTGGTGCGGTCGATGTTCGCCTACGACCTCGTGGGCTTCCAGACCGAGACCGACGCCGCGCATTTCCGGCGCTATGTGGTCGAGGAGATCGGCGGCACAGATCATGGGGACGGGCGGCTGACGGCCTTCGGGCGGACGATCCGGGCCGAGGTGTTCCCCATCGGCATCGACGTCGATGGCTTCCGTCGGATGGCGACCACGCGCGAGGCGATGGAGCAGATCGAGCGGCTCAAGCGGCGGATGCTCGGCCGGGCGCATATCATCGGCGTCGACCGGCTGGATTATTCCAAGGGATTGCCGGACCGGTTTCGGGCATTCCAGCGGCTGCTGGATCTCTACCCCCATAATCGCAAGGCCGTGACCCTGACCCAGATCGCGCCGCCGACGCGCGAGGACGTTCACGCCTATGCCGAAATCCGCGACGAACTGGCCCAGCTGTCGGGACAGATCAACGGTGCCTATGGCGATTTCGACTGGACGCCGGTGCGCTATATCCACCGTCCGGTGATGCGCCGGACGCTGGCGGCGATCTTCCGGTGCAGCGAGGTGGGGCTGGTGACGCCGCTGCGCGACGGCATGAACCTTGTCGCCAAGGAATATGTCGCCGCGCAGAACCCGGATTCGCCCGGCGTCCTCATCCTCTCGCGCTTCGCCGGGGCGGCCGAGGATATGGAGGAGGCGTTGATCATCAACCCCTACGATGTGGACGGGGTGGTGGAGGCGCTGCAGCGGGCGCTGTCCATGCGGGTCGAGGAACGCCGCGAGCGGCATGCGGCCCTGCTGGACCGCATCCGCAAATGCGATGTCGCGATCTGGCGCCGCCGGTTTCTCGATACGCTCCGCGCGGCGCGGGTGCCGGCTTAATCCGCCGCGGCCGATGTCGCGTCGCAGTGCTGCCGGAAGCGCGGCATCACTTTCTCGGCCAGCAGCCGCATCGACTTCTTCCACAGCGCTGCGTCGTCCCAGTCATGGGCGACATAGAGCAGCGTGCCGAAGGGGCCGACCTCGTCGCGGAAGGCGATCAGCTTGTCCAGCACCGTGTCCGGGGTACCCGCCGTCACCATCGACTTGGCGACGTCGACCGGCGTCGTCTTCTCATCCGGCACGGATTCGTCGGGCTTCAGCAGGAACAGCGCCTTGCGCGGCGCGAACGCGCTCATCAGATACTCGAAATAGAACGAGAACACCCCGTCCGGCTTGGCGACGTAGTCCTCGGCCTCGGCGTCGCTGTCCATCACCATGATCGAGCGGGCGACGCGCCAGCGCGACGGGTCGGCCGGCCGGCCGCCCTCGGCGCAGCCTTCCAGAAAGATCGGCAGGTGCGTCTTGACGTAGCGCGGCTGGATGAAGTTGCCCGAGATCGGCAGCCAGCCCTGCTTGCCCGCGACCTTGGCGGTCGGCGAGTTGGGCGTGACGATGGAGATGGCAAGCGGCGGATGCGGCAGCTGATAGGGCTTCACGATGCGCCCCACCCCGAAGCGGTCGTAGCGCGCGACATCCGTCAGCTTGAGGTTCCAGTACTTGCCGTTCATCTCGAAGGGCGGCTTCTCCGACCACAGGCGCAGCACCATGGAGATGGATTCCTGCACCATCTTCGCGCGCTCGGCCGGGTCGCCGACATTGTAGAGCTCCAGGTCGGAACTCAGGCTGCCCGGTCCGATCCCCATCAGGAAGCGGCCCTTGGCCATGTTGTCGAACATGGCGACCTGGCTGGCGACGGTCACGGGGTTGGTCTGCGGCATGCAGATCACGCCGGTGCCGAACTTGATGTTCTTCGTCTGGTCGATCAGCGAGGCGCAGAAGGCGAGCGGGGCCGGGATCGGCTCGATGGTGGCGGTCATATGCTCGCCGATCCAGCATTCGCTGAATCCCAGCTGGTCGGCGAGGATGATCATCTCGCGGTCTTCCTGCAGCACCTCCGCATAGTTCCGGTCCGGCCGGTGCACCGGCTGCATGAATGTCCCGAGTTCCATCGTTTCCTCTCCGCAGGGCTGGGGCGTGTTCGCGTTTGCGCGGATGATAGGCGGGCCGATGCTGCGATGCAAAGATGGTCGCATGACTTTCCGTCGCGCGGCGCATGCGCTAAAGCTGGAGCGAGCGGGGACGAGACTGCAATGACCCCGCGGCCACCAGGGAGCGCCGACCATGCCGATCGTAAAAGCCGACCGCCTCAAGACCATTGTCAGCACGCTTCTCGTCGCCTCCGGTGCGTCGAAGGAGGAGGCGGAGATCATCTCCACCCATTCCGTCGGCGCGAATCTCGCCGGCCACGATTCGCATGGCGTCATCCTGATCCCGACCTATATCGAGCGGGTCGAGAAGGGCCACATCGTACCGGGCGCGCCGATCGATGTGGTGCAGGAGAATCCGAACACCACGGTTATCGACGGCAATTGGGGCTTTGGCTACGTCGTCGCCGAGCACGCGATGAAGACCACCATCGCCAAGGCGGCCAAGGGCGGCGTCGCGGCGGCGACCGTGTACCGGCAGAGCCATATCGGGCGGCTGGCCGACTATCCCCTGATGGCGGCCGAGGCCGGCATGATCGGCATGATCACCGCGGATTCCGGGCGGTCGCCCAAGAATGTCGCGCCCTTCGGCGGACGCGAGGCGCGGCTCGGCACCAACCCGATCTCCATTGCGGTGCCGTCGAATCTGGAGGGTCCATTCTACATCGACATGGCGACCTCGGCGGCGGCGGCCGGCAAGATCAAGGTGGCCGAGGCACGCGGCAAGTCCATTCCGATGGGCTGGGTGCTCGACAAGGACGGCAAGCACACCACCGATCCCAAGGCATTCAGCGCCGGCGGCGCGCTGCTGCCGCTGGGCGGCACCGATGGCGGCTATAAGGGCTATGGCCTGGGCGCGATGGTCGAGATCTTCTGCGGCCTGCTGACCGGGCTCGGCTTCGGTGTGGAGCCCTCGGGCCGGCACAATGACGGTGTGTTCATGGCCGCCTTCAACGTCAGCGCCTTCCGCCCGCTGGACACCTTCAAGCAGGATGTGACCGACTTCGCCCACTACCTGAAATCGACGCCGCTGGCCGAAGGCTTCACCGAAATCCTCTATCCTGGCGAGATCGAGTTCCGGCAGACGCAGAAGCACCTGCGCGAGGGCATCGCCATCGAGGACAAGACCTGGGCGAAGCTGAAAGAGATGGCGGCGAAGTACAAGGTCGCCGACCAGCTCAAGATGGACGAATAGCGGCTAGGACGCCGCTCCATGCCGAAAGTCCTCGACGCGGCGGAACTCGACATGGCGGCCCTGGTTCGTCCGGGCGACACCGTCGCCTGGGGCCAGGGCACCGGCGAGCCTCTGACCCTGTCCGAGGCGCTGGTGGCGCAGCGTGCGTCGCTGGGCGGGGGCGTGTCGCTTCTGCTGGGCACCCAGTTCTCGCGAACGGTGCGGCCGGAGCATGCGGACCATCTGCATCTCAGCAGCTTCGGCGGCGGCGGGCGCAACCGGGCGCTGGTCGCGGCGGGCGTCCTGCACCTCATCCCCTGTCATTGGTCCGACACGCCGAGGCTGTTCGCGCGCGGTGCGCTCAAGGCCGATGTCGTGTTTGTGCAGGCAAGCGGGACGGGGCCCGAGGACGTGCTGTCGCTGTCGACCGTCAGCGCCTATATGTCCGCGGCGATGCGCCATGCCCGCACCGTGGTCGCCGAACTGAACGAGCAGGCACCCTGGACCTTCGGCACCGACCCCGCGCTGATGGAGCGCGTGGATTATGTGGTCCGCACCTCGCGTCCGCTGATGGAGGAGGCGCCGGCCCCGGTCGGGGCGATGGAGCAGGCCATCGCCGCCCATGTCGGCCGCTATATCGAGGACGGGTGCACCCTCCAGCTTGGCGTTGGTGCGATTCCCGACGCGGTGCTGGCCACCTTGTTCGACCGCCGCCGCCTGGGCGTGCATTCCGGCGTGATCGGCGACCGGGTCGTGGACCTGATCGAATCCGGCGTGGTGGACAATTCGGCGAAGCCGGTCGATGCCGGCACCACGATTACCAGCCTGCTGTTCGGAACCCGGCGGCTGTTCGATTTCGCGCACCGCAACCCGGCGCTGCGGGTCGAATCCTTCCCCGATACCTATGCGCTGGATCGCATTACGCGCATGCCGCGGCTGGTCTGCCTCAACTCCGCCATTGAGGTGGACCTCACCGGCCAGCTCAACACCGAAATCGCGGGCGACCGGCATATCGGCACGGTCGGCGCGCTGGGCGACGTGCTGCGCATCGCCCGCATGATGCCCGACAGCACCTCGATCATTGCGCTGCCCTCGGCAACCGGCGACGGCAGCCGCTCGCGTATCGTGTCGCGCCTCGCCAAGGGGATCGCGACCAGCCCGCGCACCGATACCGACATCGTCATCACCGAGCACGGCGTGGCCGAACTCGCCGGTCAGCCGGTGGATGTGCGTGCGCGGCGCATGATCGCCGTCGCCGACCCGCGCCATCGCGAGACGCTGGAACGGGCCGCGCGGGAGGACGGGCTGATCTAGCCAGCAGTGGTCGTCAGCGGGCGGGCGACCATTCCCCGTGGCGTGGGATATCTCCTTCATCGAGAAGCCATGGAACGTCATGGGACGTCCAAATGTGCATCGCGGGCGTTTGGCCCGGATCGTCATCGAGCGTTGGCACGCGCAGGATGATGTGCGCTTGAGCCGGTCGCTCCGCGATGAGGTGGGTTCCGCATACTGAGCAGAAGCGACGGAGCTTGCCGGGCGAGGATTCATAGGCTCGCAACAGTTCTTCGCCCGCAGTCCAGCGAAAGTGGTTCCGCAGAACGCCGGATGTGGTCGCATACGCGCTCGCGTGTGCTTTGCGACATGTGGCGCAGTGGCAGTGCCCGATCGGCATGTCGAGACCGTCGATCTCATAGCGGACAGCGCCGCACAAACAGCTTCCCCGTAAAGGCATCTGCATCTCCGACGGCGTGTTCCGAACGTACCGATTGATACACGTCCGGGAGCCTTAATCCTCCTTAACCAGCTGCCACTGGAACAGCGTCAGGTCGCCGCCGGCGTCCGACACGTCCTGATACTCCACCTTCACCGGCAGGCCCACGCGCAGACTGACCGCATCCGCGTCCAGCAAATTCGCCAGCAGGATCGGCCCTTCCTCCAGTTCCACCGCCGCCACGAGATAGGGCGTGGGCAGGGCGGGGAAATACTGGCGGTGGAATGTCACCCACGAGACCAGCCGTCCGGTGCCCTTTACCGGCGTCCAGGCGTGCTCTTCGCTGAGGCAGCGCGGGCAGACCGGACCCGGCGGATAGCGGAAATGGCCGCAGGCGCCGCAGCGCTGGAGACTGAGCCGCCGGTCGCGCACATGCGCCCAGAACGGCTCCTCATAGACGCCCGGCATCGGGCGGGGGCGGGTCGCTTCCT